>CAKZYH010000264.1 GCA_937884725.1 uncultured Paracoccaceae bacterium | reverse complement strand
CACGGTGGCGAAGGCGACGACGTCATCTATGGCGGTATCGGCATCAACCGGCTGTTCGGTGACGCCGGTGACGACACCATCAACGGCGGCGACGACGCAGAGATCATCGGCGGTGGCGAAGGCGACGACCAAATCAGCGCCTTCGGCGGCAACGACGTCATCCTGGGCGGTGCCGGCAACGACCAAATCCTGTCCGGCGCGGGCAACGACATCGTGCTGGGCGGCGAAGGCAACGACTTCATCTCCGCGAGCACCGGCAACGACTTCGTGTTTGGCGAAGCCGGCAACGACCAGATTTTCGGCGGCGAGGGCGACGACACCATGGACGGTGGCGCCGGCAACGACCTCTTGGTCGGCGGCCGCGGCAACGACTCCATGCTGGGCGGCGCGGGCAACGACACCTTCTATGGCGACCAGGACGACGACTTCATCAACGGCGGTGAGGGCTTCGACAAAGCCTCCTTCTCCGGCAACATCGAAGACTACGAGTTCACGCGCGTGTCGGACACCGAAGTCATCGTCACCGCCATTAACGGCAGCGACGGCACGGACACACTGGTCAACGTCGAACAGTTCGGCTTCGGCAACGGAACCCTGCTGCTGGACGATCTGCCCTTCTAATGGCGCAGCGACTGTCCCGCGCGTCCAACGCTCGCCGACAGCAAGAACCCAGCAACGCTGATCACAAACGCGTAAGGCCCTAGCGCCGGACCCGCCGGTGCGTTTGACCAAGAGCCGGCCCGGCGGCGGGTCATCAGCACAAAGCGTTTTCCCAATCCAATCAGAGCACTGATCAGACGTGTCGTGTTGTGCGGACAGACCGACGTCCGACGATGTTTTGCGGAACGTCACCGAACGCATCTTACGGCTTGTCCTGATCCAAACGCAGGCCCGTTGATCCGATGACCGGTTGCGGCGTACTCCTCACACGCGAGCGTCGCGCCATCGGTGGCTGAAGCGCGCTCGCTGGACCGGGTCGTTTTATTGGCGTTCACCACCTCTTGCGCCCGGCGCCGTGAACGATCATCCGCCCGGGAAAGGGGGGCTGCGGCATGGTATACCGCACTACGCTTGATGATCCGGGCAGGTTGGCCGCGCTTGAACGGACCGAGACGCTGGACAATATCGGCGATGCCCCGTTCGAGCGGCTTGTGGAACTCGCACGCCAACTCACCCAGTCCGACGTCGCGCTGATCTCCATGGTCGGCGCGGACCGGCAAACCTTTGTGGGCCAAGCCGGCCTTCCCGAACCCTGGGCCACCAGCCGCACCACGCCCTTGTCCCACTCTTTCTGCCAGCACGTGGTGCGGCGCGCCGATCCCCTGATTGTCCGCGACGCTCGCCAAGACCCCATCGTACGGGATAACGCAGCGGTCGCGGACTTGAATGTAATCGCCTACGTCGGCGTGCCGCTGGTGACGCCCGATGGCTATGTGATCGGCTCATTATGCGCCATCGATGGCAAACCGCGCGAGTGGACCGACGACGACGTCAACGGCTTGCGCACTCTCGCCGCTCAGGTCCTGACCGAGATCGCGCTGCGCAGCGAACTGAAAAGCAGGCGTGCCGCCGAGCACACCCGCGATATCCTGTTCGGCGAGCTCAACCACCGCGTTCGCAACCTATTCACCCTCGTCTTGGGTCTTGTGCGGGCCGTCGACGCGGACGATGCCTCGGTGCGTAGCTTTCAAGACGAACTCGCAACGCGCATCAAAGCGCTCTGCCTGGCCCACGATCTGGTCTTCCAGGACACGCTGAACGACGCTGCCCTCCAAGCGAGCGCCGACGTTTCAGTCCTCGCCGATAGCATACTGTTGCCACTCCCGGGATCCCAGCGCATCAGCCGCAAGGGCCCAAAAACAAGGCTCAGCGATCGCCAGTCCCTCTATGCGGCCTTGCTGTTCCACGAACTTGGCACCAACGCGCTCAAGCACGGCGCGTTGTCGGTGCCGGACGGACGCGTGCACTTACAGTGGAAACGTGTCGAGGACGACCTCCACATCGATTGGACCGAAGAGGGCGGACCCGAACCCCTAAGTCCAACCGGGCGCGGCTTTGGCATCGACTTGATCGAGGTGCTGAGCGCAAGTTCCAAACGGCCCGATAAGATGCTCGCCTTCGAACCCACCGGCGTCATCTGCCGCACAAGCCTGTCGTCTACCTGAGCGACTGCAGCATCGCTGGCGTTCCATGGGCGCCGTCGCCCGCGGGCTGCCAGCGTGACGTGATCTCGCGCAGCACACTGCGCGTCGCAAGCTTGATAATGCGCTGTGTATGCGCCATCGGTCGCATTCAAAGAGCGACGTGGCCGGCGGTTTTAGCCGCTCAAGTCGATAACCGGCTGGACGGCCATGCCAGCGTGGCGACCAATCTATCCGTCGAAGGGGGACCTCGTGAAAACACCAGTGAGACTGATCGTGGTGGCTGCCGCATGTGCTGTCGGGCTGTCCGCCCACGTGTCGATGCCGGCTACCCCAAATGGTGCCATCAGCCTGCCGACCTTTTCCCTCGTTGGCGAAGCCGCTGCACAAAGCCCGGAACGTCGATCCATGAGGCGTACCGCGCGGCGCACGGCAAGGCGGACAAGCGAACGCGTCGCGTACCGCAATTCACTGCCCGCAGGCTGTGTGCGCCGTGGCGCCTACTGGTATTGCGGCGGCGTCTACTACCAGCAGTCCGTCCAGAACGGCGTCACCATCTACATTGTCGTCAATCCATAAGCCAACTGCTGGAGATGAAGATGCGTATAACTTCCTTGTTCGCCGGCGCCTTGTGCTTATCCTTTGCGGCCGCATCGACTGCTCATTCGTCGGATATTCTCGGCGCGTGTGCTGACGACATCAGCCAATATTGCAGTGCTGTGGAGGCGGGGCATGGTCGGATCGCTGCCTGCCTGTACGCTCACGAGCTGGTGGTCTCCGACAGCTGCGATATCGCAACAGCGGAAATGTCCGACATCTTGGACACGATGTTTGCCACCATCCGGGTGACCTACGAACAGTGTGGTGCGGACATTGAAAATCACTGTTCCGATGTCAGCGCCGGTGGCGGGCGTGTGCTGGCGTGCCTGGCGGGGAATGCAAGTGAATTGACCGACGGGTGTGCCGCGCTCGTCAGCGCAGTCCCGTCACCAGCCGAGTAGCTGCGCCGCTGCTGCGATGCGCGATCCGCTCGCAGTGTGGGCATGACCTAAGGCGAAGGCTGATCAGGGGGAGCGTCGCGTGCGCCGACTGCTAAGCGTGTGTGTTGTCACTCTGGTCGCGCTCGGTGCCGGTCTCTGGGTCTGTCTTCAAGCGCCAATGCTCGACAAGGTAAGGGCGGGCATTGTCAGCCCGGTGCTGTCGCAGATGCTCGGGCATGACGTGACGATTGAGGGTCATCTTCGCGTACGTCCCGGCCGCTCACTGACCGTTTCGGTCTCAGACCTCACCATTCCCAACCCCGGTTGGGCCGACCACGATAGCATGCTGTCGGTGGGGCAGGGCGCGTTCACCGTGCCGCTCTGTGCGCTGTTCGGCTGTAAACACGTCATTGAAAACATAAGACTACGGGACGTTGCGGCGTCGTTCGAACGCTCGACTGCGGGTGAGCCCAGCTGGACACGTGACGACGATGAGGCGGCCGACGCGGCTGCGCCCTTCCCACGGGAGGTGCTGGCCGGGCTCGTTCATGGCGACAACCTGAAACTGACATTGCTCAACCATGAAACGGGGTGGCGGTTTGTCGGTAACGTCGCCGACTGGCGCGCGACGCCTCAGCCCGACGGGGGCGATTGGCGTATCTCCTCGAGCGGCACAATCAATGACGTCCCGTTCCAGCTGAGCGGCGAAGTGGAGCGGGACGCGGACCTTCACACATCACTGCTTGAGTTCTCACTGGCCGACGTCCGTGCGCGGCTCTCAAGCACATCAACCGAATGGGACTTTTCGGACGTTATCGAGGGCGAGCTGACGGTCGATGTCCCGTCCGTCCAGGCTTTGGTCGACGTGCTTGACCTGCGCTACACCACCGAGGCGTCAGCGTCGTTCCGTGTCGCCCTGGCCGGCGCGTTCGATGCCTTATCGAGTCCGTCTCTGGCGATGCGCCTTAGCACACCCGATGGCGTTGCCGTGGACGTTCGGGGCGAGGTCGGTGACGTCTGGGCGATGGCCGACAGCCGCTTGGAGTTTACGGCGCAACTGCCATTGTTGCCGGGAAAGCCAGCGGCGGCGACCAACATTTACGAGCTGGGCGTCACATCGCTTGTGGCGACCGTATCGGGCCGGCCAGATGACTTTGTGGTTGATGATTTTGTCCTCGAAACTAATTGGCGGGGCCTCGAGTTTCAGAGGGTTGGCCCGATAAGCATTGGCAGGCTTTATCGCGGTGAGGGCGGTCGGCTGACGATGCCGGACACTCGCATTCTGATCGGTGCGGCGGATGATCCGGTCCTGGCTATGTCGGGCCGGATGGATGACGTCTTTGCGGGATATTTCGAGGCGCAGGGTCGCTTTGGCATCGTCGCAAGAAGCCTCATCAGCGTTCCTGAAGGTCAGGACTCGGGAGCGCTTGGGCTAGCGACCGGACGGTTCGCTGCCGAACGCGAGACCGACGGCTTCCGCTTCACCGAGCTCGATGCAGCCATTCGAGAGACCGATCTTGTGGCCGGGACTTTCGCGCTTGATCAGGCCGCGAGCGGTCCGGAGCGCAGTGTGTTTCAGCTCGACTTTGATGTGCCGGACATTGAACGTTTCGCCGCCGCGATGGGGCATCGTGCGGCATACGTTGAGACGCTAAAGTTCAACGCGGAGCTGCGTGTTAAGGACACTGCGTTGGAGGCTGTCGCCAACATCTTGGTCGACCAGACCAACGTGTCGGCAAAGATGCGCGTTAGCGAGGAGAATGAGCGGCGCAAAACTGTCGGCACAGTCGGGATTCCGCTGTTAGATGTGCGGGACCTTATAGGGGTGGTCCGCACTGGAGCCGCGTTGTTTGCGGACGAATGGACCGAACGGGACGACAATGAGGCAGGGCTCGAAGACATTGTCCCCATCGAATTCTTCGAAACTGAGGTTGAAATCCTAGCCGACAGCATCCGCGGCGCAGAAGACGCGCTCAGTAACCTTCGTGCATCGGTGCTACTCAGTGACGGGGTGTTTCGGATCGACCCCGTGGATATGACGTATCTGGAGGGGCGATTTACGGGAGGATTGTCCGCTGAACTGAACACAACGGACAGAAAAGTTGAGGTGACTGGTGTGATCGACGCCCTCAATCTCAACGAGATGTTCCCCGACGACACCGTCGAAATCCCCGTCGCGGGCAAGATTTCCGCTGCCTACGACCTCACAGCATCTGCCGCCAGCCGTGAGCGCTTCGCGCAAACCTTGGACGGCACCCTCTCCGCGGGTTTTCGCGATGCGCGGATCGGCACCAACAAGATCGAAGTTGCCGGAATTGGCGTCGTGGCGTTCATGTTTTCAAGGGCGGCGCGCCAAGACTATTCAGATCTGCGATGTGGCCTCGCAAAGCTCAATTTCGCCGACGGCATCGGCACGGTAACCAACGGCGTGTTCGAGACCGAGTTCAGCCACGCCAGTCTCAACGGCACCGTCGACCTGACCAAAGATAACATCGACATCTTGGTTGAGACACGACCCATCAAATCACCGGAAGTGTGGAGTTACATCCCCGTTCAAATCAGCGGTCCAGTGCTAGCGCCTGAGGTGCGGTTGCTGCCCGGGGAGTACCCTAAGCGTGAGAATGAACGCACCCCCATCACCGAGGATGACCGCGCGCGGGCCCGCGAACGGGTCGACGCATGCCAGGCGGTGATCGACTTCCTCGCGGACTAATTGCTTGGCGTTCGGTTGGCCGATACCCCGGAGCGAGACCGAAATTGCAAACCGCGCATGGTTCTGTCGCGAGGGCTGCTGACCTGTTAGAGCGGTCGCTTTCTGTGATCATTGAGGCTTCGCATGCGCCCACATCGCCAATGGATGGCCATGACCACCACCGACTTCACCGGCGACATGAGCCGGTGGGTGGCCGTCGTGCCGACTGCCGCTGTGGAGCAGCACGGACCGCATTTGCCCGTCGGCACCGACACCATGATCGCCGAGGGGATGCTGGCCGAGACCTTAAAGCAGCTGCCCGACGACCTGCCGGCGACCTTCCTGCCCGTGCAGTCCATTGGCAAATCCAACGAGCATCTCTCCTACCCGGGCACGCTGACGTTCGACTTCGACACCGTCATTCGAGCCTGGGTCTCGGTCGGGGAGAGTGTCGCCCGTGCCGGTGTGCGCCGGATCGTGTTCATCAACTCCCACGGCGGAAACACAGCGCTGCTTGACGTCGTGGCGCGGGAGTTGCGGGTTCGGCTCAACATGCTGGCCGTGCACACGCACTGGATGCGTTTTGGCGATGGCGGCGCGGTGAGTGATGCGGAAAACGCGGTGGGTATTCATGGCGGAATGCTAGAGACTGCGCTGATCAAGCACTTCCGGCCAGAACTTGTGCGCGAGCCGGAAGCCCAAGACTTTCCCAGCCGGCAAAGCGAACTTGTCGAAAAGTACGAACATTTGCGGATCCACGGTGGGCATGCGTTCGGCTGGATGTCTGAGGATTTGAACCCAGCCGGCGTTGTCGGCGATGCATCAGCGGCGACGGCCCCGATGGGCGCAACGATCGCTATCCATCAAGCGGCAGGTTTCGTTCAGCTCTTACGGGAAATGTCCGACGTAGATCTTCCGTTTTTGGCCGACTGAACACTTATCCGGGAGCACCTTCTACGCGGCACAAAGCCTGCACACCCAATGAGCAGTGGACGGGCCGTGGGCACTCTGACTAGTGTCCCGCAACAGGAACACAGCCGCCCAGAAATGCGGCTTGCCGTAGGAGCTTTGAATGAAACGCTTAATCATGAGCGCAAGTGCGCTCGCGCTGATGACCGGGGTGGCCGCCGCCCAGGACGACACGTTTAAGTTCGCCTTCCAGGGTGAGCTAAGAGCGCTGGACCCCTATTCGCTCAACGAGACCTTCACCCTTGGTATTCTGGGCAACGTCTATGAGGGCCTCACCAAGCGTGATGGCAACCTCCAGATTATCCCGGGCCTGGCGGAAAGCTGGGAAGTGGTGAACGACACCACATGGCGCTTCAACCTGCGCCAGGGCGTGAAATTCCATAACGGCAACGACCTCACCGCCGATGATGTGGTGTTCTCCGCCGACCGCGTACGCTCCGAAGGGTCCGACCTGACGACCCGTATTCCCGCGGATGCCGAGTTCGTCGCCATCGACGACCACACGGTTGAGGTCCGCCTTTCCGCTCCGAACCCGATCCTGCACTTTGAGTGGGATACGTGGGCGATCATGGACAAGGAATGGACCGAGGCTAACGACAGCGTCGCCGTGACCTCCGCGTCCGACGAGACGGCGAGCTACGCCGCGCTCAACGCCAACGGCACCGGCCCCTTCACCATCGACAGCCACGAAGTGGGCGTGAAGACGATCTTCAAGTCCAACGACGCGTGGTGGAACGCGGCCGACAAGGCGTACAACATTTCTGCGGTGGAGTTCACGCCGATCGGCTCAGACGCAACGCGCGTCGCAGCGCTCCTCTCGGGCGAACTTGACCTCGTGTATCCGATCCCGACCCAGGACATTCCGCGCGTCAACAGCAACGAGGGCACCGAGGCGCTCACCGGTCCGGAGCTTCGCACGATCTTCCTCGGCTTCGACCAAAAGCGCGACGAGCTGCTGTACTCCA
>CAKZYH010000263.1 GCA_937884725.1 uncultured Paracoccaceae bacterium | reverse complement strand
CGCCGATGACGATGCCCGCAGCGTGGGTGGAGGCGTGCCGGAACAGCCCCTCCAGTTTTAGCGCGATAGAAAGGAGCTGGGCGGTTTGCTCATCGCTCGCCCGCGCGTCTTGTAGGCGTGGCTCCTGGTCGATCGCTTGACCCAGTTTGACCGGGTTGGCGGGGTTTGACGGGACGAGCTTTGCGAGCTGATCGACCTTGCCGTAGGGCATGTCGAGAACGCGGCCGACATCGCGGACCACAGCGCGGGCCTGGAGCGTTCCCACGGTAATGATTTGGGCGACCCGGTCAGCGCCGTAGCGGGTTTGTACGTACTGGATGACCTCGTCCCGCCGCTCTTGGCAGAAGTCGATGTCGAAGTCCGGCATGGAAATGCGCTCGGGGTTCAAAAACCGCTCGAACAGGAGGTCGAAGCGCAGAGGATCAAGGTCGGTGATGAGGAGCGAATAGGCGACCAGGGAGCCCGCGCCCGAACCACGGCCCGGTCCGACGGCAATGTCCTGCGCTTTGGCCCATTGGATGAAGTCGGCAACGATGAGGAAGTAGCCGGGGAACTTCATCGACGCGATGATGGAGAGCTCGTGCTCCAGCCGGGCGTCATAGACCGCGCGCTCAACGCCCGGCGCGAGGCCGCGTGTGGCGAGCCGCTCTTCAAGGCCTGCTCGGGCCATGTCGTGCAGCGATTGGGTCTCGGCGGCGAGCCGTTCCTCCGCGCTTTGGCTTTCCCCGGTGGCGAGGAAGCTTGGCAGGAGAGGCGGGCATTTGCGCGGCCGGTGGGACACGCGCATCGCGATTTCGACGGTGGACTCGATCGCCTCCGGCAGGTCGGCGAACCGCGCCATCATGTCGGCCTGGGAGGCGAAATTGTGGGTGGCGGTCAGCCGGCGTCGGTCGTCGTCTGCCACGCGGCGGCTCTCTGCGATGGCGAGAAGCGCGTCGTGCGCCTCGTAGTCCGCTTCGTTCTCGAAATAGGCTTCGTTGGTGGCGACGAGCGGTAGTTCCAGATCGATGGCGAGCTGCCGAACGACGGCTTCGAGCGTGGTGTCCTCCGGGCGGCCGTGGCGTTGGACCTCGCAATACAGGCGATCACCGAACGTTCCGTGAAGTTCGGTGGCGAGCGAGGAGAATTCTTCCTCGTTCCCCTCCGTCATGGCGATCCCGAGCGGCCCATCGAGCCAGCCAGTGAGCGCAATGATCCCAGCGCTTGAGGCGGCAATGTCGCCGAGGCTGAGCGCGACAGTCTCACCGTCCGACGCAAGATAGGCGTGGCTGATCAGCTTGGCGAGATTGTCGAACCCTTCGCTGGTGGCAGCGATCAGCGGTAAGCGCGCGACTGGCGCGATGGTTCTGCCCTGACGTTGCCGGCTCGCGAGCTGGATCGGGGCGGTGCAGCCTATAATCGGCTGGACGCCCTGTTTGAAGGCGGCCTCAGAAAACTCCAATGCGCCAAACAAATTGGCGGTGTCGCTGACGCATACTGCGGGTTGGCGGTCATTCTTGGCGAGATCGACGATCCGGTCGAGCCGCAGGGCCCCCTCCAGCAGCGAGTAGGCTGAGTGTACGCGCAGGTGAATGAACATGAGAGGCCCTCCACCGCGACTTTAGCGCCTCAACAACGCCGCTAGGTGAGGGGGATTGCCGCCATCCACAGATAGAACGCTGAGCCGAACGAGAGGCAGGCGACGAGACCGCTAAGATCGAGAAGGAGGCGTTGCATGGTGGAACTCCGTGTTGATGAAGCCACCGGTACCGGAATGTTCCGTGAACATCAAGTGTTCTTTTCTTGTTCCTATTTTTCGTGGACGAGACCGTCTGCGATGGTTAATGTTCGGTCAAGATCGCTCGCGAAGTTTGGGTTGTGGGTCGCGACAAGGGCCGCAAGGCCTTCATCGCGCGATAGGGAGATGAAGGCGTCGCGTACGGTGTTGGCTGTTTGCGTGTCGAGGTTGCCGGTCGGCTCATCGGCAAGGAGGAGGGCGGGCTTGTTCGCCACCGCCCTTGCAATGGCCACACGCTGACGCTCGCCGCCCGACAAGGCCGCGGGGCGGTGGGTGCGGCGTTCGGCAAGGCCGAGATGGTTGAGGAGTTCATCGGCGCGGCTGAGGGCTGCGCCCGGGTCATGTCCCGCCAGGCGCAGCGGTAGCGCGACGTTCTCGCGCGCCGAGAAGTCACCGAGGAGGTGGTGGAACTGGTAGACGAAACCGATCTTATCGCGCCGCAGCGCAGTGCGTGCGCGGTCGCTAAGGTCGTTTGCGTTCTGACCGGCCACGATAACTTGTCCGCCGTCGGGTGGCTCGAGAAGGCCGGCGAGCTGCAGCAGCGTTGACTTTCCCGCACCCGATGGCGCCACCAATGCGACAAGCTCGCCGCGCTGCACCGTCAACGATGCGCCGTCGAGAACGGTCACCTTAGACGCGCCGTCGTCGAACACACGCCGTACAGCATCCAGAACGAGGGGATGCGCCATCTAATCCCCCTTCAGCGCCACCGTGGGATCCGTCTTCGCCGCCTTCCAAGCGGGGTAGATCGTGGCAAGCAGAGACAGTGCCAGAGCCATCGCCACGACGAAGGCGGTTTCCGCGCTGTCCAAGTCTGACGGGAGCTGGCTGAGGAAGTAGAGCTCAGGCGAGAACAGCTCCATTTGGAGCAAGTCCGATACAAACGCTCGGATGGGCTCCACGTTAAGCGCGATCACGGTTCCCAGGACAAAGCCGACTAACGTTCCAACAACGCCAATGGACAAGCCCACGAGGAGGAATACCCGCAGAACCATGCCCCTTGTGGCCCCGACGGTCCGCATGATGGCGATATCGCGGGTTTTTTCCTTCACCAGCATCGTCATGCCGGAGATGACGTTGAGCGTTGCGACGAGGATGATCAGCGTGAGGATGATGAACATGACGTTGCGTTCCACCACCAGCGCTGAAAAGAACGTCGAGTTTCGCTGTCGCCAATCGACGATGAAGAGTGGTCGCTCCGCAGCGATTGCGATCTGATCTCGGATCGAGCCCACATCGTCTGGATCATCGACGAAGACTTCGATGGCACTCGCCGCGCCCTCTTGATTGAAGAAGAGCTGCGCCGGCTCCAGCGGCATGAAGAGGTATGAGCTGTCGTACTCGCTCATGCCGATCTCGAAGATCGCACGGATAGAGTAGCTTTGCGTGCGCGGGGTGATGCCGAACGGCGTGACGGTGCCGTTGGGCGTTAGCAGAGTGATGCTATCGCCGAGCGATACGCCGAGCGTCCGGGCAAGGCGGGAGCCGATCACAACGCTGCGGTCATCACCGAAGCCGCTGATATCGCCGAGCAAAATGTTGTCCGAGACGAAGGTGAGCCGCTGAAGCGCTTGCGGGCTGACGCCGCGGACGAGCGCGCCGGACGAGGTGACATTGCCCGACGCAAGTGCTTGCCCTTCCACAAAGGGGATCGCCATCACCACGCCGTCGACGCCATCGATGCGCCGGGCGACCTCGTCATAGTCGGTGAGCGGGCCGTCCAGCGGCTGGAGCAGGACGTGGCCCGATACGCCGAGGATTTTGTTGAACAATTCAGCGCGGAACCCATTCATGACAGCCATCACGATGATGAGCGTTGCCACCCCCAGCGCGATCCCGATGAGGGAGAGGCTTGAGATGACGGAGATGAACGCTTCCCGCCGGCGCGAGCGCAGATAGCGGAGCGCAATCTGCCACTCCAGTGCGCCAAAGGGCCTCATGACGCAGCCGGCGCGCTAAGCCGCGCCAGGGCGGCGTCGGGCGAGAGGGTTGTCCGCTCACCCGTGGCTCTCACTTTGAGCTCCACCTCGCCGGCGGCCACGCCCCGCGGACCGATGATCAGCTGATAGGGCAAGCCGATCAGATCCATCGCAGCAAATTTCGGTCCCGGCCTGGCGTCGGTATCGTCCACCAGTACGGTCCGACCGGCGGCCTCCAGCGCTTGCTCCATACGCTCCACCAACTCATCGCACGCCGCATCGCCGGGGCGCATGTGAACGATCCCCACATGGAACGGCGCAATGCTCTCAGGCCAGACGATGCCGTCATCATCATGGCACGCCTCGATGACCGCGCCCACGAGGCGGGACACACCCACGCCATAGGATCCCATGTGGACCGGCCGCTCCACGCCGTCCGCGCCGGCGACCTTCGCGCCCATCGGTGCGGAGTATTTCTCGCCAAAGTAGAAAATGTGGCCAACTTCAATGCCGCGCGCCGCCACCCTGTCGGCGTCCGGGATGGCCTCAAACGCGGCTTCGTCGTGCATCTCATCGGTCGCGGCGTAGAGGCTCGTCCAATCGTCGACGATGGGGGTGAGGTCGGAGAAAAAGTCGAGGTCGGCGGGCGGGACCGGTTTGTCCAGAAGCGCGCGGTGGCAAAAGACCTCGCTCTCGCCGGTGGAGGCCAAGATGATGAACTCGTGGCTGAGATCGCCGCCGATGGGGCCCGTGTCGGCGCGCATCGGGATCGCAGTGAGCCCGAGGCGGTGAAAAATCCTCAAGTAAGAGGCGAACATGCGCTGGTAGGCTGCGCGCGCAGCATCGCCATCGACATCAAACGAATAGGCGTCCTTCATCAAAAACTCGCGCCCGCGCATGACACCAAAGCGCGGCCTCACCTCGTCCCGGAATTTCCACTGAATGTGGTAGAGATTGAGGGGCAGCGACCGGTACGACTTCACGTATGTGCGGAAGATGTCGGTGATCATCTCTTCGTTGGTGGGGCCGTAGAGCATATCGCGTTCGTGCCGGTCGATGATGCGCAGCATCTCGGGGCCATAGGCGTCGTAACGGCCCGACTCACGCCACAAATCTGCGGGCTGGATGGTCGGCATCAGCACCTCGTGGGCGCCGGCACGGTTTTGCTCTTCGCGGACGATGTTGGCGATGTTGTCGAGCACGCGCAGTCCCAGCGGAAGCCACGAATAAATGCCTGCCGACTGCTGCCGGATCATACCAGCGCGCAGCATGAGCCGGTGGGAGACGATCTCCGCTTCCTTGGGCGTCTCTTTCAAAACCGGCAGGAAATATTGGCTAAGGCGCATGGGAGCCCTTCGGGTCGGCGCGACCCGGGCCGCGCGATGCATCCTGCGGGTGATCACCCAATGGCGGCCCATCGTCAATCGCCCCGGCGGCGAAGGATCGGGTTGCACACGAGCGATTGGAGTGGCGAACGGCCCGTCCAAGACAAAGGCAACAGTGCTGGCGACCCCTCAAGGATTCGAACCTTGGACCTGCGGATTAGAAGTCCGCTGCTCTATCCAACTGAGCTAAGGGGCCGTGTCTCCCACCATCTATTAGGGTGTCGCGCCGTGCTGCAAAACGCGTGCGAGCGCCCTTGGTGCGTTCTCCCAGCGCAGTCGGTGTGGTCGGGGCAGCAAGATTCGAACTTACGACCCCTGGTTCCCAAAACCAGTGCTCTACCAGGCTGAGCTATGCCCCGACACCGCACCGCTGCAACGCCTGAAGCGCTACGGCTTGATCCGCCTATGCCGGAGCTTCCCGCCAGGCGCAAGGCCGATCTCGTCTGCAACGCCGGCATTCACCTCAAACACGAAGCGCGCCGGTCCGCCTGAGGGCAGGGGTGTCTCATCAAACGGGATGCCCTGCACGATGGAAATGACCGTGCCGTCTTCGGACGCGTAGATGATGTCGAGAGGGAGGGGCGTGTTGCGCATCCAGAAGGAGCGCTCGCCTTCTCGGCCAAAGTCGAACAGCATGCCGTGGTCACGCGGCATGGATTCGCGGAACATCAGCCCGCGGGTTCGCTCCACCGGATCGTCCGCTATTTCGATGGAGAACACGTGCTCGCCGCTATCGGTGACGATGATGAGCTGGTTGCTGGGGAGCGGCTGTGTGGTGGCGACGTTCGGCGTTGTGGCCGTTGCTGTGGCGACGGCCGGTGCGACGAGCGGCAACGCCAGGAGTGCCGCCAGGAGCAGTGTGGCGGGCCGCACGATCAGTGGGATTGCTGAACGTTGACCCCAGTGTCCGGGAACACTTCAGCGGCCATCAAACCTTTCGGGCCGGGGCCGAAGCGCACCTTGACCTGCTGGTTGGGGCGCAGCTCGGTGACGCCGAACCGGCGCAGCGTTTCCATGTGAATGAAAATATCTTCAGTGCCGTCGCCGCGGGTCAGGAAGCCGTACCCCTTGGAGCGGTTGAACCACTTCACGGTGGCGATCTCAGCCGGTCCTTCAGCAGTCACTTGAGTGAACGCGCGAGAGGGCGGCAGTTGCGACGGGTGCGGCCCGGCAGACTCGTCCATCGACAAAATCCGGAACGCTTGCCGCCCCTTCGGACCCATCACAGTTTCGCAGACGACGCGGGCGCCCTCGTAGGCAGAGCGAAAACCGTCCCGGCGCAAGCATGTGACATGCAACAGCACGTCTTGCCCACCACCGTCAGGAATAATGAAGCCATACCCCTTGCCGACGTCGAACCATTTTATGGTCCCGGAGATTTCGACAAGATCGTCGAACGAGACGGCATCACCTTCGTACGCTACGCTGGATTCGATGTCCGGCACTGTTTTCGTTTCACTCACAATGTACCCGCCGTTCGATCGGCCTATTAGCCTTTTGTTACCCATTGAGCTTACCATTCATTAAGTGATTCGGGTATGCCAAAGACAACAGTCCTGAATTAGTGTGACTGGGGCGCCACAAATTTTCCGCAAAATGCGCGTTTGTTCACGCGTGCGAACGTCTCGTGCAGGCCCGCGCGCAAGACAAAGCGCGCAAGATGATCCATGTCGGTGGGCAGCTTCGAGGCGATGATGAAGTCTGCACCGCGCTCCAAAGCGATCAGCGGCAGGCCTGCCACCGGGTAAACCACCAGCGATGTGCCCAGCGCGAGGATGAGGTCGGTCTGGGCCGCCGCGATTTGTGCACGCATCATCAAGTCTTCCGGCATTGCCTGCCCGAACGAAATGACGGCGGCCTTCACCAACCCGCCGCATTCGGGACAACGCGGCGAGCGGCCGGTCTCCTCGATGACGCGCTCCGCCTCGGCCATCTCCATCCCGGCGCCGCAATCAAGACAGGTGGCGTGGTTGCTGTTGCCGTGAATCTCGATCAACGCGTCAGGGGGTGTGCCGGCGCGCTGATGCAAACCGTCGATGTTTTGGGTGACAATCGTCGAGACTTTGCCGATCTTAACGAGCTGCGCCAGCGCAGTATGGGCGGCGTTGGGTTCGGCGTCCGCGAACAGCTTTGCCATCGCGAAACGGCGGCGCCAGTCCTCGAGCCGCGCCTCTTCACTGGCGACAAAGTCGTGGAACTCGATGGGTTTCATCCGCGTCCAGAGACCGCCAGGGGAGCGAAAGTCGGGAATGCCGGAATCGGTGGAGAGGCCCGCCCCGGTGAGAACCATGGGCCGTTCGGCCCGCTCCAGTTCGGCGACCAATACCTCTGCCGCGGTTGCTGGATCATCAATCATCGCCGGGTAGGCCTGTCCGTGAACAAGAGGCGATGCAGCTGGCACGGCGTTCCCCTAAAGACTTTGACGGTAGGCAAGGGCTTCGGCGACATCGGTCCGCCCGATGCCATCGTGGCCGGCAAGGTCCGCAATCGTGCGCGCCACCTTGAGCACGCGGTGATAGCCTCGCGCCGACATGCGGTTGGTGGACGCCGCCTTGTCGAGCAAATTTTCCGCGTCGCACGACACATCCAACGTCTCGCCAAGTTGATCGGCACCGAGGTCGGCGTTGAGCACGGTCGTCTCCCGCCCGCACCGCGCTCTTTGGCGATCTCGCGCTTCCTCGACGCGT
>CAKZYH010000262.1 GCA_937884725.1 uncultured Paracoccaceae bacterium | reverse complement strand
CCGCCGCTTTCAGAATGTGGGATAGGTCAAACGCCTCGACCTCCGGCTTCACTCCATAGGTGCGCATTTCGCCCGCCAGCCAGTCCACAAGGTCAGGCGGATTCTCATAGACCCGCGTCGGAAAGTTGTTGGATCCAACCGATAGCGACGCCATATCAGGGCGCAGCGGCAGCATCCCCCCGCGCGCTTTGCCGGCCCCCGAGCGTCCCCCGGTCGAGAACTGAATGATCATGCCGGGGCAGTGCGCCTCCAGCCCCTCTTTCAGCCGAGCGAACTTTTCAGGGTCCGACGTCGGCGTCTGATCCTCGTTGCGCACATGTGCGTTGCTGATGGTGGCGCCGGCCTCAAAAGCCTCCTGCGTGCTCTCAACCTGTTCAGCGACAGTAATCGGCACCGCCGGATTGTTGGCTTTGGTCGGGAGTGACCCGGTAATCGCCACGCAGATGATGCAAGGGGCACCCAACGTCATGCCCTCGCAAGCACGAAGTCGTGCTCGACGTCATAGTAGAGCCCGTCAAAGCCCGCCTCACGCTGCTGCGCGGCGTCTTCGATGGGCTCAAACCTTGCCATCAAGCTTTCCTTCACGCCGAACACTGCGTCCGACCTGATGTATGGGTCGTCCGGGTCGAAGATGTGCGTGGTCAGCGGATCAAAACCGTCCTTGGTGATGATGTAGTGGAAGTGGGCCGGGCGATAGGGATGCCGCTTGAGCTGCTTCAGCAGCTGCCCCACAGGTCCGTCGTCAGGGATTGGGTAAAACTTCGGCTTCACCGCCTTAAACCAGTATCGCCCATCAGCCCCGGTGGTGAACTTACCGCGTAAGTTAAAGTCCGGCTGGATGCCCTTTTGCTGGACATCGTAAAAGCCCTCATCGTTCGCCTGCCACACGTCGATGGTGACGCCCTCAAGCGGATTGCCATCGGTATCGAGGATGCGCCCCCGCACCAGCATCGGCTCACCCTTCCCGTCGAGGCAGATGTCCGCGCCCATCTCCAGCTCAGGCGCACCATCCACGTGGAACGGCCCCAGCACCGTGTTTTCAGACGCACCGGTCGGCCGGCGCGAGTTAATCGCATCGACCAGCATCGACACCCCAAGCGTGTCGGAGAGCAAAATGAACTCCTGCCGCCAGTCGTCACACATGTGCCCCGTCTTGGTGAGGAACATGATGGCCTTCATCCATTCCTCTTGGGTCGGCTCGATCTCCTTCACGGCCTCGTGGAGATGACGGATGAGCACTGCCATCACCTCCTTCAGCCGCGCATCCTCGCAGGCCTCCATGCGCGAGATCACAACCTCGGCGCTGTTTTGTTCGGTGAAGAACCCTGATCTCTGAACGTCCATTGCGCTTCCCCGGCTCTGTTGTTGTTTTTAGCGGATCTCAGTCGTGCCCGGCGCGTTGCCCGCCCACGCGTCTTGCAACAGCGCCTGCAACCCCTCGGCGGTGATCTCGCGCGGGTTCCAGTAGGGCTTTTGCAGGGCGATCTCGATGGCGCGGGCGATGCCCTCTTCCGGCATGCCAAGATCGCGAAGCGCGACAGGCGCATCGAGCCCTTTGGCAAAGTCCCACAGCGCGAGCCCCGGCGCTTTGCCACCCAACAACTCACTCACGGGTGCAAGAAGCTTCGGCACAGCCGCCGCGTTGTAGTGGATCGCATGGGGCAGAATGATCGCATGCGTTTGGGCGTGCGGCAGGTCAAACGTGCCGCCTAGCGTGTGACAAAGCTTGTGGTGGAGCGCCATCCCCACCTGACCGAGGACCGTCCCACACGCCCAAGCGCCCCTGAGTGTCGCCTCCCGCGCCGCCAGGTCGGAAAGGTCGGCCATCACCGCCGGCAGCCCCGACACGAACGCGCGCAACCCCTCCACCGCCAAGCCTGTACTCTTCGCGGACCGCTCCCGCGCGTAAAGCGCCTCCGCTGCGTGCGCCATTGCATTGAGCGAAGACGTCACCGTCATGCCCCGCGGCAGCGAGACCACCAGCTCAGGATCGTAAAGAATAACCTCCGGCAGAACCTTCGCATCGGTGAGCGTCGTCTTCACGCCGCCCGCGGTTTGGCCAAGGATCGGCGTTGCCTCACTCCCGGCATAGGTGGTCGGGATCACCACCTGGGCGATGTCCGACCGCAGCGCCAGCGCTTTGCCAAGCCCGATGGTCGAGCCGCCCCCCACCGAGACAACGCTGTCTGCCCCTACGGATCGTGCATGGGCAAAGGCCTCCTCGGTCACATCGACGGGCGTGTGCATCGTCGCCTTGGTGAACACGCCTGCCGCCCGACCCCCAAGGTCGGCGGCCAGCTCCATCGCCATGTCCGACTGGTTGGGCGTCGACAACACGATGGCGCGCTCGGCCCCCAGGTCCGCCAAAGCCCGGCCCGCATCGCGTCTGATCCCCACGCCGAACTCCACAACCTGATCGGTGGCGAAGGTCTCAGGCTCTTTTAGTTGCGTGGTCCCGCTCACGGCGCTGCTCCTCGGTGCTGAAGCGCATCGTAACTTAGAATAAAGCGAAACTTGATCGAATTGCGGGCGAATAATATATCTTCATGTTATGAGGCTAGACCCAAGACACCTTGAGATACTCGCCGCCATCGTCGACGCGGGCGGCTTGACGGAGGGTGCCGCTAAGCTCGGAAAGTCCCAGCCATCGGTCTCTCGCAGCATTGCCTTCTTGGAAGAGCGTGTCGGTCAGCAACTGTTTGAACCGCGCCGTCGACCGCTCCGCCCCACCGAACTGTGCCTCAGCCTTGCTGCGGAGGGTCGAAAGATCCTGGACGCCGGCCGCGCTGCCAGCGCGTTGGTTCAAACCTTCAAAAGCGGGGAGGCCGGAACCGTCCGGGTCGCCGGGACGCCCATCTTCATGGACGGCGTCATCTCAGGCGTGATCGCTGAGTTTCAGGCCGATCACCCCAACATCCGCATCGATCAAAGCTATGCCTACATCGACGAAGCGCTAGAAAAGTTAAAACAAGACCAGCTCGATTTAGCGATCCTGCCCGTGCGCCCCGGCGCACTTCCGGCGGAATTCGAGTTTCGGCAAATCTTGAAGGGCTGCAACGTCATCGCCTGCCGTGTTGACCACCCGTTGACGCAGCACGCTGAAATGACGGCGCGCGACGTCATCGACTACGCCTGGATCGCCCCGCCCGCCAACAGCCCCTTGTTTCAAGACATGCGCGCCTTGCTGGAAAGCATCGGCCAACGCGAACTCAAGATCGGTTTCACCGGCGGATCGCTCAGCGCCGTCCTCAACGTTTTGGCAGGGTCCGACTCGCTGACAATCCTTCCCTATTCGGTGGTCGTCACCTTGCAGCGCCGCAACCAGGTGGCGTCCTTGCCCATCGAAATCGGCGATCCGGGCCGGCATCTGGGCATCATCATCAATCGAAGCCGGTCGCTCCACCAAGCGGCAATCCGCTTCGAAAGTTTTGTCGGTGAGCGGATTAAAGGGATGAGCCGCAGCATGGCCTCCGACTAAACGCGATTGCCGCATCCGCTGTATAGCGTCAGGGGATAAGAACGGTGGCGCCCTGCGTCGTCCCACTCTGCAACGCGCGGTGGGCTTCGACGGCGTCGCGCAAGGGAAGCTCCCTCTCAATGCTGGCGCTTACAACGCCGTCCCGGATCGCTGCAAAGAGGTCGTTTGCCGTCCACTCAAGATCGGAGCGCTTCGCAACGTAGTGCATGATTGCGGGGCGCGTGATGAACAGCGACCCCCGCCAGCCAAGATCTTGGATAATATCCACAGGGTCAGGTGGACCCGACACGTGCCCATACGCGGCGCAAACACCCATCAGGCGCAAGCAGTCGAGCGAGCGCTGCAGGGTGTCCTTGCCAATCGCCTCGTACACCACCGCGCAGCCTTCGCCGCCCGTCACCTCACTCACCGTCGCGACAAAGTCTGCCTCCCCGCGCACAACGGGATGGTGGCAGCCCGCGGCACGAGCCCGCTCTGCCTTTTCCTGTGTGCTCACAGTGCCAATCACGGTTGCGCCGAGCGCACGCGCCCACTGGCACAAGATGAGCCCCATGCCCCCGGCGGCGGCGTGGACCAACACAGCGTCCCCCGGCTGCACTTTATAGGTGCGGTGCAGCAGGTAGTGCGCAGTCATTCCCTTCATCAAAAGGGCGGCCACCGTCACGTCATCAAGGCCATCGGGCAGCTGCAGGAGCTTATCCGCAGGGTAGTTGCGCACTTCAGCGTACGCGCCGAGCGGCGGGATGCCGTAGGCCACCCGGTCGCCAGCGGCAAAACCCGCCACGCCGTCGCCCACACCCTCCACAATGCCGACTGCTTCAAACCCGATGACGACAGGGCAGGGCGGTACCGGCCAGGGATGGGAAATGCCGCCGCGGTGATAGGTGTCGGCAAAGTTCACCCCAACCGCCGTGTGGCGCACACGGACCTCACCCGGCGCAGGGTCGGGGACGGGCCACTCCTGCCAGACCATCGCTTCGGGTGCGCCAAGCTGATGGATCACCTGCGCTTTCGTCATCGCTCGGTCCTCTATGGCTAAGCGGCGCTGCGATCCGACAGCTGGCGCAGGATCGACGCATAGTTGTCGACCCCCTGCGCCCCGGTCACGAGGTGGCGCCGCTCAAAAACCATTGCCGGCACACCGTTGACGCCGTGCTCTGCCCACATCCGCTCTTTGCCGCGCACGTCATCGCTGTACTGGTCGGAGGCGAGAACGGCCGCGGCCTCCTCACGGTCCAGGCCAACATCGCGCGCCACATCGGCGAGCGTCTCAGGATCGCTGACATCTTTGCGCTCGGAGAAGTAGGCGGCGAACAGCGCGAGCTTCAGCGCATGGCCAAACCCCTGCCGCTCCGCCCAAGACAGCAGACGGTGGGCGGCAAACGTGTTCACCATGCGCATGTCGTCAAAGTAATCGAAACGAAAACTCAAGTCGTTCCCAAGCACCGTCAGCTTGGCCCGCGCTTTGCCGCTATCGGCCGGATCGGTCCCGTACTTTTCGGCGATGTGGTCACGAAGGTTTTCGCCCTCAGCGCCCATGGTGGGGTTAAGCTCAAAGGGGTGCCAATGCACCTGCGCCTGGACCCCCGTGATCGCCATGGCGCGTTCCAGCTGTTTCCAGCCAATCACGCACCACGGGCACACAATGTCAGAGGCAATATCGATGCGGATCGGGGCAGTCTCGGTCATCGTCCTCTCCTTGCTTGCGACGGGTGCCGCATCCGCCGCCGTCCCATGACTACGCGCCTTTAACGTCAGACGCGAAACGGGCGGCGTTTTCCTTCAAGAACTCGCTTTCATCCGCCTGCCCCCAAAACGCCGGCTGCGCCTTGGGGATGGTCAGCGCCTTCTGAACCGCCGGGCGCGCGTCCAGCCGCTCGAACCATGCGTTCAGATGGTCAAGGCCCTCCACCGACACCTTGGCCCACACAAAAGCCCGCGCCCAAGGATACGTCGCCATGTCCGCAATCGAATAATCGCCAGAAATATAATCACGCTCCGCAAGACGTGTATCGAGCACCTCCAGCAGGCGGCGGCTCTCCTCCACATAGCGCTTGATGGAAAACGGTTCGTCGTGACCGTTGGGGGCGGCAATCCGCTGAAAATACATGGCCTGACCCATGATCGGTCCCACATGGCCGACCTGGAACAACAGCCACTGCAGCGTTTCGGACCGGGTAACCGGATCATCGGACAAAAACTGTCCATACTTCGTCGCGAGGTGCCACAGGATCGCGCCGGACTCAAAAATCGCCCGCCCTTCCGTTCGATCCACAATCGTTGGAATCTTACCGTTCGGATTGAGCTTTAAATAATCAGGCGCCTTCTGCTCTTGCTTGGCGAAGTTGATGAAGGTGAGATCGTACGGGATGCCCGCTTCTTCCAGAAAGATCACGGGTTTGTACCCGTTCATGGTCGCGGCTGTATAAAGGTGGATGTCTGGCTGCGACATGGGGCGTCTCCGCAAGATGTTGGCGGGGCGCCTGTCTGGCGGCCCCGGCCCGGAGGTGCTACTGACGCTATACAAAATCAATCAGTATACTTTTGGTAACCTGGAGCAGCGATGGAAGCCCGTGTCGAACTTGGTCCTCGCGGGCGCAAGTCCGTGGTCGATGCCTGCACAAAGCCCTGCGCCATCGAGCGCGGCATGCGCATCCTCGGCGGCAAATGGACCGGCTCGATCCTCTGGCACCTGAAGGACGGCCCGGTCCGGTTCAACGACCTTTCCCGGATGATCGGCGGCGCCAGCAAAAAGATGATCGCCGAGCGGCTGCGCCAACTCGAAGCGCGCGGTCTGGTGGCGCGCGAGGTCATCGACGGTGGTCCGATCACGGTCGAGTACCGCATCACCCCGTTCGGAGAAACCGCGCTCGACTGCCTCGATGCGCTCCGCCTCTGGTCGGAAAGCCTGCCGGCGGACGGTGTCGATGCCAACGGCAGCTAGGCCACGCCCTCATAGTTGGCGTGCTCTGCGCGAGGCGGCGCTGTGCGCTGGTAAGGCGCGGAACGGCAGGAAACCCGGCAGGTTTTCAACGTTTCGC
>CAKZYH010000261.1 GCA_937884725.1 uncultured Paracoccaceae bacterium | reverse complement strand
CCAAATTGCTCGTCGCTTTGAATCTGGACCGCTTCCTGATCCGATGACCGTGTGCGGTCATCGGGAAAGCGGTCTAGCCCACCTAGCCGGCGATCACCGAGATGTAGCGCCCAAACACCCAGCCCGAGCGGCATGGCCCGCTGTAACGCTGCCGCGGCGCCGGGCTGCCAACACCGCAAGCGCCAGCTTCACCCCCAGCCGAATACACGACGCCATACCAACGCCCGCGTGACTCGCAAAGGTACACCGTGTCGGCGGTATAAAGCTCATCGATCTTGGTGAAGTCGGTGGACGGCCCGGCACGCACCGCCAAAAAGTTGTCGCCCCTGGGATTAAGCCCCACCACACGACCCACACCGCCACAGGCATCGAACCCGGGCCCATCGACGCCGATTATAACCGGGATACTCGATTGAGCGTGCGCCCAGACCACACTGGCTGCCATCAGAATGGCTGCAAAAGTCGCGCGCATAAAACTCTCCTCGTCAACATCACCGCGTCTCATACGGCGTTCTCAGCGGACCGCCACATCCTCGACCGCGCGTTCCCAAACCGCCCCTACGTTAACTATTTTCAAATCATTATTGCAAAACTCACAGCACCAACCGCGAATCACAAGGAATAGATTCGAGCAAAGATACGGCGAACCCCAGGGTTTTTCACCCAACACCGCATTTTTCAGATCTTCCACATCGTAAGATCGTGCCATTCCCGTTAACCAATTTATGATTGACAGAAAGTTAATAATATCGATCAGATTTTTCGCGTCACGGGCCATCCGTCGACACGTTTCAATTATGAGGCTGCATTATGAAAATTGCTCTGACCGCAGCGTTAGTCGCTGCTGGGCTCGTCGTGCCAACGCTAACCGCTCACGCCGGTGCTAATGAAGACAGCTTCGTCGTAGAGAGTGATGACCGTGGCGCGAAGCGTTGCTTCACCTCGACCTATTATCCGGCAAAATATCGCGTCGATCCGCGCGGCAAACGCGTCAGTGGTGCGAAACACAGCTACACCACGCAAGGCGATAAAGTGGTGCTGACACGCTCTGCCCCGGTCTACATCGAAACGCGGACACGCATTAAGTCAGACTATACCAGTCTCCGCCCAACCCCCTGCTGATTTAAGCGGAATGCGAAGAAAAAGGGCCGGTTAAATCCGGCCTTTGTTATTTCTAGCGGCAGAAACGCGCCGCACCATTTCAGATCTGGCTGCCACCGCCTGCGAAAACTCAATAGCCGAGAGAGGCCACCATTTCCTTCGCACCGGGGTGCGGCTGCGCTAGGGCTTCCCGCGTGCAAGAGACGCGCGAGGGGAACATGACCGCAACGATCAAGGCAGTGACCGTCCAAAAGCCCGGCGGCCTCGACAAGCTCACCCCCACAACGCTGCCCGATCCCGGCGCGCCGAGCCGCGGCGAAATCCGAGTGCGCCTTCACGCCACCTCATTGAACTACCACGACTATGCGGTCGCCATCGGCGCACTCCCCACGCCCGATGGCCACATCCCCATGGCCGACGGCGCCGGCGTGGTGGAGGCGGTGGGCGAGGGCGTCACCGACTTTACAGAAGGCGACCACGTGGTCTCCCTCTTCTTCCCGCATTGGCACGACGGCCCGCCCCAGTTCGGCGACTTCTCCACTGTCCCCGGCGACGGCGTCGACGGTTACGCGCGCGAGGCAGTCGTCCTCCCGTCCCACTACTTCACCAAAGCCCCCGCCGGATGGAGCCACGCGGAAGCGGCAACCATCACCACCGCAGGCCTCACCGCCTGGCGCTGCCTGCTTGAGGGCGGCCTTAAGGCCGGCGATGACGTGCTCGTCCTGGGAACCGGTGGCGTCTCCATCTACGCACTCCAAATCGCTCAAGCATTCGGTGCCCGCGTCTTCGCAACGTCCTCCTCGGACGAAAAGCTCGCCCGCGTGCGAAAACTCGGCGCAGCCGGAATCGTCAACTACAAGACCGACCCGGCATGGGGCGAGACGGTGGCCAAACTCACCGGCGGCCGCGGTGTAGACATCGTCATTGAGGTGGGGGGTCCCGCCACCCTCGGCCAATCGATCGCCGCCGGCCGCGTCGGGGCAACGCTCTCGCTGGTGGGCGTTCTCACCGGCCGGGCGGGCGAAGTCCCCACAGGCGCCCTCATGCGCAAGAACCAGCGCCTCATCGGCATCACCGTCGGCAGCCGCGCCCAACAGATCGACATGGTGCGCGCCATGGAGGTCACAGGCATTCGCCCGGTCATCGACAGCACGTTCGCGCTTGCCAACCTCGCCGACGCCTTCCGCCACGAAGAGGCCGGCGCGCACTTCGGCAAAATCGCCGTCACCATCTGAACCGCCGCACCCACCGCGCAGCGTTCATCATCCAGACGTTGCGAAAAACGCCTTCAGCGCGCGCGCACTCTCGCCCCGCAACTGCCACGACATGCACCGCACACCGCCCCCCATCTGGCACACCCTGGCAGACATAACGGGGATCACCTCTCGTGAGGTCGCCGACCTCACCTGCTCCAGCGCAATCGCATCCTCGGCCACGCCAAATTGCGGGAAGTAGATGCGCTCCGGCGTCACAAGGGCATTCGTGTAAAGCCCGCACGCCGACCCAAAGCGCTCGTCATAAACCTCGCTGCCATCATAGGGCGTCACAACCTCGTGGATCGTGACCCCCGGCAGCCCCCGCCGCAGATCGGCTTTCAGCTGCCGCGCATAGTCAGGATCTTCAGGGTACTCGTTGATGAGGAGCGTGTTCTCATCGACGAAGCTCACAACGCCGTCGGCATGCTCCAACCCGCCCTGCTCATCCGCTTCGATAAAGGCAACGTTCTCAATCCCAGGCATCGCCGTCAGCACCGCCCTCGCCTCGTCTTCCGACAGCGCGTTGTCGGCCAGAAACTTGGTGCTCACGACGACATTGCCGGCGTAGTCGTCCACGAAATTGCCGCCGTCGTTCAGAAGGTCGGTTTGCGCAAACGACACGCCAGCGCGGACCATCGCCTCGGCGAAAGCCTCTTGCACCTCATCGGCCTCTGACTGCCCCCCGGCGCCCGACCCTTGGCCCGCAGCGGTGTAGCGGAACATGATGGGATCCGTGACATTGGAGATCGTGAAGTCGCGCATCCAAATATCGAGCATCGGCGCGATGGCGACTTTGTCTTCCCCGAGCGCATCGACGTACTCGGCGTACCAGCCCTCATCCACAAGCACCAAAACATCATCGTGCTGCGCGATTTGCCTGGCATACGCCACGTGAAAGTCGAAGATCTCATCAGCAAAGTCTTCGTAGTACGCGTCGTCATAGGGCGGCGCCGCGATGACGATGAGTTCTGCCTCAGCGTTTGCGGCGATCATCGCGCCCATACCCAACATCACAACGCACGACAGCAGAACCGCGGAAAAAGTAGATTTCATCGGCATCACTCTCCTAGCCGCTCGCCCCACACATACACCGTGGTACCGGTCCGCCCCCTCGTTCACCACGACCAGTCCACGCCCATCACATTGCGTAAAACGCTCCAGCGCGGCGGGTTGTTGAGGTTGGCGTCGGCCTTGATCCACTTGCGTACCATCAACTCGTTGAAACCGTTCGTACGCTGCAGGCGGAGCCAATAGTCGACATACTCTTTCAGCCCCTCGGACCCGGCCGGCATGAGATAGGCGAAAAGCAAAGTGCCGGCCAAATTGCGCGGGCGCACGGCCGTGAGATCAGGGCGAGACAGCGCAAGGGCGAAGGCCTGGTCCTGCGTCCACAAAGCAAGGTTAAGGTCATCTGCCGTCAGGTAGCTGTCGACCACGTTCACCGGCAGTCCAGGCAGCGCATTGCGGGCGATCTGCTCCATGACAGGATCGCGGAACACCGTCACCTGTTCCCCGTCACGGGAGAGAATATCACTGCGTGACAGATAATCTTCATAGCGCGAGGACTGCACAATCATCGCCAACGGACTGGTGTAGTAAGGCTCCGACACTAGGTAATTCTGCAAACGTTCGTTGGTGACGTAGATTCCGGCCACCGCGATATCGATCGTTTGACTGTCCATCACGCGATCAAAATTATCCCAAGTGAACGGAACATAGTCCACTTCGACATTCAGATCGCGGGCAAGGCGATCAATGTATTCGATGTCAAACCCGACCAAAGCCCCATCGTTGTTTCGGTAGGAGAAGGGAATAATCCCGTCATTGTAGCCCACCCGAATGCGCCCACGACGCTGAATGGCCCCCAAAACGCCACCAAGCTCGCGGTGCTCATCTCCGTGCGCAGGGGCGGCCCGGGCTTGAGATGATGGCGCAGACGACCCGGCCGGCGATGCTGACGGAGGCGCCGGCGCCGGCCCCGTTTCGACCCGTGCCGACGCGGCGTGCGCAGTCTCCTGCGGCTCCAACTGCATCAGCCCATAGTCGGCAAACGATGGCCCGGTGGCGGCGCGCCCCAACGCGCCGACAACCACGGCCGACACCACCACCGCAACAACGGCAGGCACGGCACACAGCGCCAAGCGGCGAACACGAAACTGCCCGATCCCCTCATAAAGGATCGCCACCGCAACCGTCATGAACAAAAACCCCATCACCGAGGCGACAACTTTCGCATACCGAGTGATCGGAATCATTCCTGATTAAAGCGACACCGCTTCATTGGGCATCTGCAACCAGCCGGTCAGAAACGACACCGCATCGATGGACGTGGATGGCGAGCCGATCCCCGACAGGAGCACCATCACCGGCAGCAACGCCTCCTCCACAAATGAGAGGCTTTCGCGAAAGTAAGTCGCTGCAAAAGCGATAAAAATCCAAATGAAGAAGTTGCCGAGCTGCGCCAGCGGATAGCTCAGCGACAGCGTGCTCTCCACCATCACCTCGCTGTCTTTGCTGGTCCGCTTCACCTCCTCCAAAAACCGCATCACGGCCTGACGAATGAAGGGCAGGGCCGCAACCGAAAGACTGGTGGTGAGCGCAATAATCAAACCGTTGCGCAAGTCGGGCCACACAATGCGCATCACGCCAGGGTAAAGCGCCCCCAACATCAGCGGGATGATCACGCCGCCGATGATGAGCACCCCAAACAGAACGCCCAAAAGGTAGGAGGAGAGCGACACCATATCGCCAAACGGCATGGTGCCTGACACCTCCGCCATGACCGAGAACACAGCGACCGGCGCCAAGAAAACCACCCAACGCCAGATCGCAACGCTGGCAGATTTGATCACCACCAACACTTCCAAAAAGCTGGCCTTGCGCTCGCTATCCTGGATCGCAATCCCGTAAAGGATCGAAAAGACAATCAGCGCCGGCAGGTAGTTTTCGGTGAGATCGGCCACGATGTTAATCGGGATGATCCGGTCCACCAACGACGGCCCCGCATCACTTGCGCTCATGTCGATGAGCGCGGGCGTGCTGTCGAAGCTGAGCGCACGGACCAGCACAAAGAGCACCGCAAACGTCGCGCTGAGAAGCAGCGCGTAAACCCAGATGCCCTTGGCGATCAGCCGGCCAAAATGCTCACGAGAGATCGACGCCAGCCCATGAAGCACCGAACTGATGAGGTACGGGATGGCAGCGATCTGCATGAGCGCGGCGTAAAGGGTGCTGACACGGCCCAGCGGTCGCGTGAGCTCACCGAAAAACAATCCGACCGCAATGCCTAGAACCGCACCGAACGCGACCCACAGCGGCATGCGCTCAGAGTACCGTTCGAACGCTCCAGCCATCGTGCCTCCGCCTGCGGGCGGCCATCATGGGCATGCGCGCGCGCCAAAACACTGAGCAACCACCGCACGCGGCGCAAGGTGCGCACACAAGTTCGCTCTCGAAGGGCGACACAGATCGCCGGAACGCCTCAAAAAAGCGGCACGAAAGTCCACCGCGCAGCAGATGCCGGAGCGTCCCTCCACCACGTCAGCTCTCGGGACGGGCCTCAGAGCCTACCCGGCGAGGCGCGCCGCGCAGGAGCACGAGCTGTGCTCCCAACACGCGACAGAAACGCATCAGGCCACGTCTCTTGTCGATAGGACAGGCTCAGTGCCCCGCCGCGGCCCGGCGTGCTTGCCATTCGTCGTAGGCGTCCGGATCGATCCAGTCTTCCCAGGAGAACATCAGCTCACCAAACTCAGGGTCGCGGCCTAGCGCCCGCCACGCCGCCACCATGTTGCGGGCAATCTCATCGTCGGTGATGCCGTAGGCGTAGGTGGGCAACCAATCCTCACCGGGCCGCTCGCCCACGGGCACGCAGCCGTTGGCAAGGGCTGCCTTGATGCAGCGGGAGACGTATTCGTTTAGATCAGCGCCGATGAGGGCGAATCCGTTCCTGCCTCTGGAAGGATAGTGGAAGGTTTCAAAATCATCTGGATCGCTGCCGGATTGACGAATCACGGCCCCCATAGAGTTACCATTATCCAAGGATTTCAACTCTTCGTCAATCATTGTGGCCTCCAATGCCACTTCTGCACCTGACCCGTGTAGCTCTTAGTCCCTTTAAACCGGTCAATAGTGATACCGTGTTTCTTACTCGACCGCACGCCATACCTCTCACCCCCTGGTAGTTCGAAGGCATCCCCTGGATAACCCTCTGGCGGTAGGATCGGCTGCGCCGACAGCGATAGTCGCCCAAGGCGCTCGAGCATGTCAGGCAAATAGAGTTCATGGGTGGTGTCTTTTTCCCCTTCTTTCCCAACGGCTTTGCCGTAAGGCGCCATCACCTCGCCAAACGTTTCTGGTGTACGGTCACCGGACCTTCGACTTGGTAAGCCAAGGTGGTCCACGTCCACGTTTCGGCCCGTTCGCTCTCGGACGTACTGTTCAGCCTGCCGCATGGTGTCCTCCTGTCGGGCGATGGCCTCATCGGCAGTCTGCGGATCACCCAGGTGCCTCGGGTTCCAATTGGGGTTGAGCCGCTTGGCTGCTTTGATCGCGATCAAAGCTTTCGAATAAAGCTGCCAGTATTTGAGCGCTTGCGCCGCCGTGGCTGCGATCCGCTTGCCAGTGCTCGTGCGGATTTCCGGGTTGCCGCGACCACGCCGCCGACGTCGAGCGACGGGGATAGTGTCCGCATTCGGGACCTGTTGCTGTCGCCTTTGTTGCAGCATCGCCTGGCGAAGTGGTCGCGGCTCGTGCGTCTTGGGAGCGGTAAACTCCGGCGCATCAGTCCACTGCCCGGCACCTGGGTGCCCCGCCGGCACGCGAGGCTGCGCCACGTTGAACTCAGGGTATCCCTTAGCTTCCGCCCAACTCTTGGTTCGCACCGCTGGCGGCCCACCCCCACTGCGCATCCAATCAGAAAATCTTCGCCGTCTTTCGCCGCAGTCCATCGTTCTACCCACACGCTCATCCCAACCTCGGCGGGCGTGCGGCCAGTTCGAATGGCGAGGATAAAACCTGGCGCAGTGAGATGTTGCGCAAACAAAAAGGGGCGCCGAAGCGCCCCTTTCAAACCACCAGCAATGAAGCCAGCCGTTAGTCCGAATCGTTCCGAGCCCGCAGCGCAGCGCCCAGAATATCGCCCAGCGACGCGCCGGAGTCGGTCGAGCCGTACTGTTCCACAGCCTCCTTCTCCTCGGCGATCTCCAGCGCCTTGATCGACACCGAAACCCGCCGCGCCTTGCGGTCGAACTGCGTGACGCGGGCGTCCACAGTGTCGCCGACAGAGAACCGCTCGGGCCGCTGATCGTTGCGGTCGCGCGCCAAGTCGGAACGACGGATGAAGGCGGTCAGCTCGGTGCCGATAATCTCGACGTCGAGGCCAGCGTCCTTCACGCCCGTGATCTTGCACGACACGATGGCGTTCTTGCGCACTTCCGCGCCGCCAGCGCCCTCGGCCGCATCGTTGAAGGGGTCGGAACCCATCTGCTTGATGCCGAGCGAAATGCGCTCCTTCTCCGGATCCACCTCAAGGACGACGGCCTTCACCATCTCACCCTTGTTGTACTCCTCCATCACCTCTTCACCCGGACGGTTCCAGTCCAGATCAGAGAGGTGCACCATGCCGTCAATGTCGTTGTCGAGGCCGATGAACAGACCAAACTCGGTCTTGTTTTTCACCTCACCCTCAACGGTGGAGCCCAGCGGATGCGTCTCCAGGAACGCTTCCCACGGGTTGTCCATCACCTGCTTGAGGCCGAGCGAAATGCGGCGCTTGGAGGCGTCCACTTCCAGGATCATCACCGTCACCTCTTGGGTGGTGGCGACGATTTTGCCCGGATGCACGTTCTTCTTCGTCCAGCTCATCTCGGAGACGTGGATGAGACCCTCAATCCCCGGCTCCAGCTCCACAAAGGCGCCGTAGTCGGTGATGTTGGTGACCTTGCCGGAGAACACAGCATCGATCGGGTATTTCGCTTCAATGCCTTCCCACGGATCAGACTGAAGCTGCTTCATGCCCAGCGAAATGCGGTGCGTGTCTTGGTTGACGCGGATCACCTGCACCTTCACCGACTGCCCGATGGACAGGATTTCGGTGGGGTGGTTCACCCGGCGCCAGGCCATGTCGGTCACGTGAAGCAGGCCGTCGATGCCGCCCAGATCCACGAACGCACCATAATCGGTGATGTTTTTGACCACGCCCTCGATGATTTGGCCTTCCTCGAGGGATTGCACGATCTCGTGGCGCTGCTCGGCGCGGGTCTCTTCCAGCACCACGCGGCGGGACACCACGATGTTGCCGCGCCGCTTGTCCATTTTCAGGATCTGGAACGGCTGGGGCGTGTTCATCAGCGGGGTCACGTCGCGCACCGGGCGAATGTCCACCTGGGAGCGCGGCAGGAAGGCAACGGCGCCATCAAGGTCGACCGTGAAGCCACCCTTCACCTGGTTGAAGATCTTGCCGGTCACCTTCTCGGTGGCGTCGAACGCCTTCTCCAGGCGGACCCAGCTCTCTTCACGGCGGGCTTTCTCGCGGCTGAGGACGGCCTCGCCCAGCGCGTTTTCCACGCGCTCAAGATACACCTCGACCTCGTCACCGATGGCGATGTTCTCATCGCCCGGCCGGCCGCCGAACTCTTTGAGGGGGATGCGCCCCTCCACCTTCAGGCCGACATCGATGACGGCCAAATCCTTCTCGAAACCGACGACGGTTCCTTTGACCACGGACCCTTCGGCCATCTCGGTCTGGTTGAGCGACGCCTCAAGAAGGGCCGCGAAGTCTTCACGGGTTGGGGTTGATAAGGACATTTAATCTCCGGCGGCGCGGGACTCTCGCGCCATGCGACTGGGCTTTCTTGCAAATGTAGGGTCCGCAGCCCAGCGCGTCGCCCGCCAAGCTCATCGAACCTCGCGCCACTGCGCGATCCCGGCAGACCTAACGCCAGAATGCGTCCATCTAACGGTTGCGGATGTTTTCCACAAGCCGCGCGGCCGTCTCTAGGACACCGTCGGGCGACATTTCGGTGGTATCGATATGGTGCGCGTCCTCCGCGGGCCGCAGAGGGCTCGCCTCCCGCGCCATATCGCGCGCGTCCCGCGCCTGGAGCGCCGACAGCATCGCGTCATAATCAGGGCCCTCTGCGACCCCATACGCCTCCAGGGCCCGGCGGCGCGCACGCTCCTCCACCGAGGCCACAATATAGAGCTTCAGCGGGGCATCGGGACACACCACGGTGCCAATATCGCGTCCATCCAGTACCGCGCCGCCACGGGCCGACATCGCCACGGCAGCAAACTCGCGCTGCCGCTCCACCAAAAACTCCCGCAACGCGGGGTTTACAGCGATCCGGGAGGCCATCTCGCCCACCGCAGGGTCGCCGAGCGCCGGATCATCAAGCCGGCTGAAATCGGCGTCCCGGGCAAACCCTAGCGCTGCCTCTTCATCTTCAGCCGGCTTACCGGCCGCCAGCAACGCCGCCGCCACCGCGCGATAGGTCCGGCCGGTGTCCAGGTGCGACAAGCCATATTTGGCCGCCAGGCGTTTGGCGAGTGTGCCTTTGCCCGACGCTGCCGGGCCATCTACTGCGATAATCATAACACCACAATCGACGCCCCAGCGCCGTTCATCAGGTCTGCAAAGCCAGGAAAGCTCGTTGCCATCACGGTGCCATCGTCCACGGAAACCGGCTTGTCGGCCGCCATTCCCATAATGAGAAAACTCATCGCGATCCGGTGGTCGAGGTGGGTTGTCACCGTGCCGCCGCCAACCTCACCCGTGCGCCCTGTCACAGCTAACCAGTCGTCCCCCGTCTCATGGGCGACACCGTTCGCCTCAAGACCGGCGGCGACTGCCGCAAGCCGGTCGCTTTCCTTCACGCGCAACTCGTGCACCCCCTGCATCAGCGTTGTCCCCTCAGCGAACGTCGCGGCTACGGACAACACAGGATACTCATCGATCATCGAAGCCGCACGCTCTGCCGGCACCGTCACCCCACGCAGCGTGCTCGCGCGGACCACAATATCGCCGACACGCTCGCCGCCAGCATCGCGCTCATTCGTGATCGCAACATCGCCGCCCATCTCCTGCAGCGTCGTGATGAGGCCCGTGCGCGCCGGATTGAGCAAAATGTTGCGCAGCGTCAGCTCCGACCCCGGCACAATCAACGCCGCTACGATGGGAAAGGCAGCCGACGAGGGATCGCCAGGCACATCCACATCGCAGGGGCGCAGCGTCGGCTGCCCCACCACAGTGATCACATCGCCCACGTCGGTGGCCTCAGAGCGAACGTCAGCCCCGAACGCGCGCAACATCCGTTCAGTGTGATCACGCGTCGCCACCGCCTCCACGACAGTCGTCTCCCCCGGCGCACCGAGCCCTGCAAGCAGCACCGCGGACTTCACCTGCGCCGAGGCCACAGGCGGCTTGTAGCGGATCGGCGCCAAAGTCAGCGGCCCGCGCAGCGTGAGCGGCAGCCGGTCGCCCTCCCGGGCCAAAACGCTGACCCCCATTTCGCGCAGCGGGTTGAGAACGCGGCCCATGGGGCGGCGCGAGAGCGATGCATCGCCCACAAAGGTCGCCGCAATCGGATGGGCGGCCACCACGCCCATGGCAAGCCGCGACCCGGTCCCCGCATTGCCAAAGTCCAACGGCACATCGGGCTCAGCGAGCGCCCCCAAACCAGCACCGTCCACAGTTACAGAGCCATCGCGCGCCGTGGTGATCGTCGCGCCAAGCGCGCGCATTGCAGCAGCCGTCGCGAGCACGTCCTCGCCCGTCAGAAGCCCTGAAATGTGCGAACGTCCCACAGCCAAGCTCGCCAACATCAGCGCCCGGTGAGAGATCGACTTGTCGCCCGGCACCCGCATCTCGCCCCGCAAGGCTTCCGCCGGCGCCGATGCCACTTTCACCGGCCCGCTTGTCATGATGTCTCCAATTGCCGTCCCGCGATGCGCCGTTGTGTAGATCAACCCGCGCCTTTGTGTATACCGGCCTCGCATTTCATGCGCCGAACGCCTGTTCGAAACTGTTCGATTAGCGGTTCCAGAACGTGTCGCTTTCTTCCGGCAGCGCCTCAACCATCCAAATCCGCTGAATAAGGCCGTCCGTGATCGTCGTCAGGTAAGCGGCATGATTGTGCAACTCCCGCCCCTTCCGAGTGGCCCGCACTTCGATCATCGACAGCACCTGTTGTTCAGAGATTTTCACCAACTGCGTGATGGTGAGCCGCGGCCGGACCGCAGCGATGTCGAGCGCAGCAATTGCGGCCATATAGCCATCCCGGCCTTGAAGATCGACGGTGCTGGCATCGGGTTGGGTGACCCCTGCCACGACACTTTCGGCCAGGCACGCCGCCATCGTGTCAAGATCGGCCGCGTTGAATGCGTCGACAAAGCGGCGGACAACGGTCACCGGGTCAATCGGCATGGGCGGAACTCCTGCAGTCATGATGCGGCGGCTCGGCGCCCCGGATCCGATGGCAGCCGAATGAAGTCGTCGCATCTCTTAAGCACGCGTAAAGCGTTGAAGTCTGTCAGTGCAATTCACAGTTCGGGACGGATATTGGGCAACCGCCCATGGCCCACGGCGTTTGTAGGGCACATATGGTGGGCGCTTTACACCTCATGCGGGTCATGCAATGCGCTCCCGCCGTGGCAACTCGATGGAGTATCCCTTGGCCAATTCCACACTTGGCACGAAACGGCTGTGTCCGAACCGCGGTGTCAAATATTATGATCTGAACCGTGATCCCATCGTCGCCGACGAAGCCGGCCCGCTGTCGGCCGCCGCCGTCAGCGCGCGGGACGAGGAAGAAGATGACGATCTGACCGACGACGAGGACAGCGGCGTCGAGCTCGTGCCGCTGGAAGATGCTGACGGCGACGACGACGATGACGGCATCCCCGGCGACGACGACGATGACAACACCGTCAGCCTCGACGCGGACGATGACGTTCTGGTCGACGACGATGACGAGACCGACGAGGTGAGCGACGTGGTCCGCGCGACGGACGACGACGAAAACTAGCAGCCCACGCGCCGTCTCGCGCTCGCGGACGGCGAAGGCTGAAAACAGGGTTTGCAGCGGGGCTCTTTTGGTCTAAGTCCCGCGCACCGCTGGGGGGCCATAGCTCAGTTGGGAGAGCGCTTGAATGGCATTCAAGAGGTCAGGGGTTCGACTCCCCTTGGCTCCACCACTCACCCCCGGCATCGCCTCAAACGCCCCTAATGCCTAGAATGGCAACGCGATTATCGGGGTTCTAGAACACTCATTTCGGCAATATGGGATCTGGCCCGCAAATGCGAGCTTCAAGACGGTCCGGCGAAGGGTGATGTTGCCGCTTTCCCAGAGTTTATAAGGGTTTGCGAGGAAGGTGAGGACCGGTTCTAGTTTTTCGTCCCACTTGCCTTTGGGCGCGGCTTGATTGGCGAGCTTCTCGCCAAGCAC
>CAKZYH010000260.1 GCA_937884725.1 uncultured Paracoccaceae bacterium | reverse complement strand
TCCACCACCTTCGCGTTGGGAACGATGGCGGTGAGGGCGTCGCGCAGGGCGGGCACCGCCGCTGTGCCGCCGGTGAAGAAGATTGCGTCGATCTTGTCGGGCACGGTGCCGCTGTTTGTGATGCACTCGGCCATGGCGGTGCCGACGCTGGCGACCGTCTCAGCGATGAGGGCGTTGAACTCGTCGCGGGTGATGTCGAGCGTGAGGCCTTGCTCCAGGTCGCCGAGCTCAATGCGTGTTTCGCTGTCGTCGGTGAGGGCGATTTTGGCGCGTTCCACCGCGAGGATGAGTTGATGGCCGAGGCGGTCGTCGAGCACGCGCTGCAGGCGCTTCAGGAGGTGCGGGGATTCGCTGAGGCGCAGGTAGTCGCGCACTTCACGCGATGTGGCCTGGTCGTAGAGGCGGTGGACGTGCTGCCAGGTGGCGAGCGCCATGAAGATGTGCCGCGGAATGGTGAGCGTGCCCGACGCAAAATCGCGCCGCAGCTGGCTGTTGAGGCCAAGGAGCGGCATCACGCGATCCACGCTGATGATGTGATCAAGATCGGTGCCGCCGATCCGCACGCCGCCGGTGGCGAGGATGTCGCCGCTGCGGTCGTGGTGTTTGGCGCGCTCTGGCGACACGCGCACGATGGAAAAGTCTGACGTGCCGCCGCCAAGGTCGGCGATGAGGACGGTTTCTTCGCCGCTCACCTGCCGCTCGTAGTCGAGCGCGGCGGCGATGGGTTCGAACTGGAACTCCACGGTGGTGAAGCCGGCTTCCCTGTAGATCTCGTGGAGCGTTGCTTGGGCGTCGCCGTCATTGTCGGGGTGGGCGGCGACGAAGTGCACGGGCCGGCCGGCAAGGACGGTGTCGAAGCTTTGGTCAAGGTCCTCTTCGGCGCGGGTTTTCAGCGTTTTGAGAAAGCCTGCGACTATGCCAGCGTAGGTGATGCGCTCGGCGTTCAGGTAGGTGTGCTGGTGCATGAGGTCGGAGCCGAGGATGCTCTTCAGGCCCTTCATAAACCGGCCGTCCTCGTCGTTCACGTAGGCTTGAACAGCGGCGCGGCCGTAGAGGCGGTCTTTGCGCGCGAAATCGAAGAACACCGCGCTGGGGATGTCGATCGCCTCGCCCTCAACGGGCAGCAGACGCGGGCCGTTGTGGCCTGCGACCGCGACGTTGCTGTTGGACGTTCCAAAATCGATGCCAAGCGCGGAAGCCACGATTTACCTCATGTTTGGGATCAGGGAGTGCGTGCGGGCGCGGTCACGGCAGGAATATCCTCATATCGAGCGTGCGACAATTGGGAATGAAGCGCCGGACGTTCGAGTTGGTGTGGCGACTGGATGGCGCGGCATGCCGGTGCCCCTTGACGGCAAACCCCATGAGGTTCATACCGGCGCGAGTGTGGCATTTGTGCCACATGCAAGCGTTGGGTCGCGGGAGTTTCAATGGCAGCCGATATTCTTGTCGTCGACGACGAAATCGACATTCGCAACCTCATCGGCGGCATTTTGGAGGATGAGGGCTTTGAAGTTCGCACGGCCGCTGACAGTGACGAGGCGTTGGCGAGTATTGGCGCACGGCGGCCTCAGCTGGTGTTTCTCGACATCTGGCTGCAAGGCTCAAAACTGGACGGGCTGGCGCTTCTAGACACAATCCGCTCGCAGCACTCAACGTTGCCCATTGTGATGATTTCCGGTCACGGCAACATCGAGACGGCGGTGTCGGCCATTAAGCGCGGCGCTTATGAGTATATCGAGAAGCCGCTGAAGGCGGATCGGCTGGTGCTCACGGCGGAGCGTGCGCTGGAGGCGAGCCGGCTGAAGCGCGACGTGGAGCGGCTTGGCAACAAGAGCGGCGAGTTTCAGGACATGATCGGCGGGTCTGCGATCATGAACCAGCTGCGGGGCACGCTGGACAAGATCGCACCCACCAACAGCCGCGTGATGATCATGGGGCCGATGGGGTCGGGCAAGGAGCTCGTGGCGCGGACGCTGCACAAGCGCAGCCACCGCGCCGAGGGGCCGTTTGTGGTGCTGTCGTCCGCGACGATCACGCCGGACCGGTTCGAAGAGGCGCTGTTCGGCTCTGAAAAGCGGCCAGGCCACGAGGGCTTCGTGGGAGCGCTGGAGGAGGCGCACGGCGGCACGCTCTATCTCGACGAGGTGGGCGACATGCCCGAGGAGACGCAGGCGCGCATCCTGCGCGTTCTGGTGGCCCAGGAGTTCACCCGCGTCGGTGGCTCGCAAAAGGTGAAGGTGGACGTGCGCGTCATCTCCTCCACAGCGCGGGACATGGACGAGGAGGTCCGCGAGGGGCGGATGCGCCAGGACCTGTTCCACCGCCTGTCGGTGGTGCCGGTGCGGGTGCCCGCACTGGCGCAGCGGCGCGAGGACGTGCCGATGCTGACCGACTATTTCCTGCGGCAAACGGCGGAGCAGCAGGGGCTGCCCAAGCGTATTGTGGGCGAGGACGCGATGGCCGTCCTCCAGGCGCACGATTGGCCGGGCAATGTGCGGCAGCTGAAAAACAACGTTGAGCGGCTGCTCATCCTGACCCGAGACGGTGACCCCAACGAGCAGATTTCGGCCGATTTGCTGCCAGCGGAGGTGGGGGCGATTGTGCCGCCGCTGTCGTCCTCGCAAGGGGGCGAGCACATCATGGCGCTGCCGCTGCGCGAGGCGCGGGAGATCTTTGAGCGTGATTATCTGACGGCGCAGATCAACCGTTTCTCGGGCAACGTGTCACGGACGGCGGAGTTTGTGGGGATGGAGCGGTCGGCGCTGCACCGCAAGCTGAAGACGCTGGGGATTGCTTAAGCCTACAGTCGCTGGTGGTTTGGCCAAAGGTATCCTATTTTACGGGTCGTGATGGAGCATTGGCCATGTCGTTGATGATGGGGAGCGTGTACGACGCATTCCGCTCCGCCAACGTGCCCGATGACAAAGCACGTGCGGCGGCGCAGGACATTGCGCAGTACGATGACCGCTTCAACAACGTGGAGCGCCGGCTCGACGTTATGAAGGCCGACATGACCTTGATCAAATGGATGGTCGGTCTGAACACCGCTCTTTGCGTCGGCATTTTAGCCCGCCTCCTCATGCCTTGATGGGCGATAAAACCTCCATCGGCTGATAGAAACACATGCGCATTGTCATCTGCGGCGCGGGGCAGGTCGGGTTCGGAATTGCCGAACGGCTGTCCAGTGAAGGCCACGATGTTTTTGTGATCGACGTGTCGCCGCAGCTTATCGCCAACGTGCGCGATCAGCTGGATGTGCGCGGGATCGTCGGCTACGGCTCGCACCCGGACGTGTTGCAGGCCGCCGGCGCGGATGATGCAGACCTCTTGATTGCTGTGACGCAGGCGGACGAGGTCAATATGGTCGCCGCGCAGGTGGCGCACACGCTGTTCCAGGTGCCGACGAAGATCGCGCGGGTGCGGGCGCAGAGCTATCTCTCGCCGCAATACAGGCACTTTTTCGCGCGCGATCAGATGCCCATCGACGTGGTGATCTCGCCCGAAATTGAGGTGGGCGAGATGGTGCTGCGGCGCCTCCAACTGCCGGGCGCGGTGGAGAGCGTGCACTTTGCCGATGGCAACATCGTGGTGCTGGGCGTCATGTGCGCCGAGGATTGCCCGGTGATTGATACGCCGCTGCGCCAACTGACGGAGCTGTTTCCCAACCTGCGGGCGGTGGTTGTGGGTGCGTTTCGCAATGGCCGGCTGTTTGTGCCGCACAGCGAAGACATGCTGCGCGCGGGCGACCTTGTGTATGCCGTCGCGCCGCGCGACCAGGTGCGCCGGCTGCTGGTGATCTTTGGCCACGAGGAGCCCAAGGCGGCGCGGGTGGTGGTCGCTGGTGGCGGCAATATCGGCTTCTACGTCGCGCAGGAGCTGGAGAAGCGCGAGCCGCAAACGAAAGTGAAGATCATCGAGGCGTCGCGCACGCGCGCGCTGCAAGTGGCCGATACGCTGCATCGCGCGGTGGTGCTGCACGGCTCTGCGCTTGACCAGAACCTGTTGCGCGAGGCCGACATTGAAGATGCCGACACGATGGTCGCGCTTACCAACGATGATCAGGCCAACATCATCGCGTCAGTAATGGCCAAAACGCTCGGCTGCGTGCGCAACTTAGCGCTGATCAACAATGTGTCCTACCCCGTGCTCGCCAACGCGCTTGGGATCGATGCGTATGTGAATCCGCGGGCTGTTACGATCAGTCGCGTGCTTCGTCACGTGCGGCGCGGACGCATTGAGAGTGTCCACTCGCTGCAGAACGGTTCGGCGGAGATCATTGAGGCTGAGGCGCTCAAAACCTCAACGTTGGTGGGGCGTCCGCTGCGTGATTTGGACCTTCCTGCGGGTGTGCGCGTGGGGGCCATCTACCGCAAGAACAAGGCGGTCGAGGTGAGTGGCAGCACGATCATTCAGGCCGATGACCGCGTGATCATTTTCGCGTTGGCCGATAAGGTGCATCAGGTGGAGCAGATGTTCCGCGTCAGCTTGGAATTTTTCTGACAATCGCCGGGAGGGGTTATGAGCCGCATCGCCTATGTGAACGGACGCTACGTGCCGCACCGGGAAGGCCAGGTGCACATTGAAGACCGCGGCTTTCAGTTTGCCGATGCGGTCTACGAAGTGTGCGAGGTCCACGACGGGCAGCTTGTCGACACGGTGCGCCATCTCGATCGGCTGGAGCGCTCGCTGCGTGAGATTGAGATGGCGTGGCCCGTGACGCGCAGTGCGCTGGTCTCGATCATGCGCGAGACGGTAACCCGCAACAGGGTGCGCAATGGACTGGTCTATCTTCAGGTCAGTCGTGGGCAGGCAAAGCGTGATTTTGCGTTTCCGTCCAAGGCCGTGAAGCCGACTTTGGTGGTGACGGCACGTTCGGCGAGCAAGGCGCAGCTGGCGGATGTCACGGAGAACGGCATTCGCGTCATCACGGTGCCGGACATTCGCTGGAAGCGGGTGGACATTAAGTCCACCGCGATGCTGGCGCAGGTTCTCGCGAAGCAAGCCGCGCGCTCCGCTGGCGCGGGCGAGGCTTGGATGGTCGATGATGAGGGCTTTGTCACCGAAGGCTCGTCCTCCAGCGCCTGGATTGTTGGCGCCGATGGCACGCTGATCACGCGTCCGGCGAACGGCTCGATTTTGCCAGGTGTGACGCGGCTCGCGATCATGGACTATGCCGCGAAGAACGGCATCACGGTGGAGGAGCGGTTCTTTACGGTGGAGGAAGCACAGGCCGCGCGGGAGGCCTTTATCACGGCCGCCACTGCCACAGTCACGCCGGTCACGCAGGTGGATGAGACTGTGCTTGGCAACGGCAAGCCGGGCAGCGTTGCATCCGGTTTGCGTGCGCATTTTCACGATGGGCTCGAGGCGATTTCAGTTGCGGCTTACTGAACTTTTCGGCGAATGTGATCGTCATCACTTGTGACTGCGTGTTCTGCGATTACGTCGTGGGGGTCGGCGATTAAAGCTTACCTAAGGCTGCATCCGGCTACCGATGATAACGACAAGAACAAGGGCCGAACATGGTTGAGAAGACCCAAAACTTACAAGATACGTTCTTAAATCACGTTAGAAAAACTAAAACTCCGCTCACTATCTTTTTGGTCAACGGTGTTAAGTTGCAGGGTGTATTGACGTGGTTTGACAACTTTTGCGTGCTGCTCCGCCGCGATGGTCATTCGCAGCTGGTCTATAAGCACGCCATTTCGACGATCATGCCCAATCAGCCAGTACAGCTGTTTGAACCTGGCGAGGATGAGGCCGCTAGCGGTCGCCGCTGATGGAATTCGGCGGCGAGGTCAGCCGCGCGTCAGTAGGCGGCGAGTTAGGTCGCCCCGACACCGGCAAGGCTATTGTACTCCTGCCAGTGCTGCGCGGCGAGGGCGCGGGTACGCGCTCGCCCGAAGGCAAGCTGGCGGAAGCTGTGGGGCTCGCCGCAGCCATTAGCCTCGACATTGTGGAAGCGCGCATCGTTCCGGTGCGCTCGCCCCGGCCGGCGACGCTGTTTGGCACCGGGAGCGTCGACGACATCACGGCGCTCGCTAAGGGGGCGGACGCTGAGCTTGTGATCGTGGATCACGCGCTGACGCCGGTGCAGCAGCGCAACTTGGAGCGCAGCTGGGGCGTGAAGGTGCTCGACCGGACTGCGCTTATTTTGGAGATTTTTGGCGCTCGAGCGCAGACGGCCGAGGGTGTGCTGCAGGTGGAGCTTGCCCACCTCAACTATCAGCGCTCCCGGCTGGTGCGATCATGGACCCACCTGGAGCGGCAGCGCGGCGGCTTTGGCTTCTTGGGCGGCCCGGGCGAAACGCAGATCGAGGCGGACCGGCGCCAGATTGCTGAGCGGATCGGCAAGCTGGAGCGGGCGCTCGACGATGTGCGGCGCACCCGCTCGCTGGCGCGCGAGCAGCGGCGGCGCAACAACCAGCCGGTGGTGGCGCTGGTGGGCTACACAAATGCTGGTAAGTCGACGCTGTTTAATGCGCTGGCTGGCGATCACGTGGAGAGCAAAGATCTGCTCTTCGCGACGTTGGACCCGACCTTGCGGCGTTTGCCTTTGCCCCATGGCCGGCAAGCGGTGCTGTCCGACACTGTGGGCTTTATCTCCGAGCTGCCGACGAGCCTGGTGGCGGCCTTCCGGGCGACGCTTGAGGAGGTGACCCTCGCAGACCTAGTGGTGCATGTGCGCGATGTCTCCCACCCGGAGACGGCGGCGCAGGCCGAGGATGTCGCGACCACGCTGCGTGGGATCGGCGTGGAGCCAGGGGCGAGCGCGATCCTTGATGTCTGGAACAAGGCCGACCAACTGGACGATGCGGCGCGGGCGGCAGCCGAAGAGGCGGCGCGGGCGCAGGGCGCTGTGTTGATTTCCGCGGCAACGGGCGAGGGGATTGGGCGCCTGCTGACCGCCATCGAAGACAGGCTGGCGGCCGGGTCGGAGCTTTTGGAGACCACCGTCGCCGCCCATGACGGGGCGCTGCTATCTTGGCTTTACCGGACGGTTGAGGTGATGGCGCGCCGCGATGAGGGCGATGCGATTGCGCTGACGCTGCGCGTGCCGGCTGCGCAAAAGGCGGACGTGTTTGCGCGGCTTGGGCTGCCGCGGGTTGAGCCTATGGCGTCTCGGGAGCCATTCTTGCCCTAGCCTTGTCGGCCGCTTCGGTGCGGGCGGGGTAAAATTCGTCAGACTGTAAGCAAAGCCTGATCTGGCGTGGGCCGGGCCGCGGGCGCCATGCTGCGTGCCCAACGGACCCGTCCCTCGGCACAGAACGCAGAGTTCCGCACCATGGCCCACACCGCGCACGATCCCCGCTTTCGCAGTCTCATCGATGAGCACGCGCCAGTGCGCCAGCTGGGCACGGGCTTTAAGTTCACCGAGGGGCCGATTTGGCACCCCGTGGAGCAGCATTTGTTGTTCTCCGACATGCCGGGTGATGTGCGGCGGCGCTATGACCGGCACGGGATCCGCGAGGTCATGTCGCCGAGCTTTAAGGGCAACGGCATGACCTATGACGCGGCCCACAATCTGGTGGTCTGCGAACACTCATCCTCGTCCGTAACGCGCTTTTCGCCCGATGGCACTCGGACGGTGCTGGCGAGCCACTTCGAGGGGCGGGAGCTCAATTCGCCCAACGATGTGGTGGTCCATTCGTCGGGCGCGATTTACTTCACCGACCCTTGGTATGGGCGCATGGCGGGTTTTGGGGTGGAGCGGCCGCGGGAGCTTGGCTTTCAGGGCGTTTATCGCCTCCCGCCCAACCATCAGCCTGGCGCGGAAGCGCAGCTGGTGGTGGACCGCTATTTGTTCAGTATGCCCAATGGGCTGTGCTTCTCGCCCGACGAAAAAATCCTCTACGTCAACGACACCGAGCAGACCAACATACGCGCTTTTGCTGTGATGCCGGACGGGACGTTGTCGGCGGGGCGGGTGATCGCGTCTGGCATCAAAGAGCGGCTGCGCACCGGTGTGCCGGATGGCATGAAGTGCGACACGCAGGGCAATCTTTGGCTGACCGCGCCGGGCGGGCTGTGGGTCTATGCGCCGGACGGCACGCTGCTGGGCGAAGTCGAGTTTCTTGAGCACACCGCGAACCTTTCGTGGGGCGGTCCGGATTGGCGCACGCTGTTTGTCTGTGCATCGACCTCGCTCTATGCGGTCGAGACCAAGATTGGGCCGCGCACCGAACCTTATATGCGCGCCGATGCGGGGACAGCGTCGCCGGGCGGATCGGTGTTTGCGGGTGGGACACCTGTTGCGCCAGCAGCGGGCGGGCAAAGCGCGCCGGAGCATCGTTCGGAGCGCAAAAGCGTCACGCTTACCGAGGGGCTGCGGCTCGATCCTGCGAACTGTGCGCTGATTATCCAGGACATGCAGAACGATGTGGTGATGGAGGGGGGTGCCTTTGCAGCGTCCGGCTCGCCGCAGCATTGCATTGAACAAAACGCCATCGAGAATACCGCAAAGCTTGCCGAGCGCTGCCGGCAACTGGCTATCCCGGTGATCCATGTCTGGTTTTTGGTGCCGCAGGGGGCGCCTGGGCTGACGCTGAATGCGCCTCTGTTTGAGGGGGTGATTGATGAGAAAGCGCTGGTGGAGGGGACCTGGGGCGGCGCGCCTGTGGACCGGCTCAGCGCGCACCGGGGCGATTTTGTCGTCAAGAAAAACCGCATGTCGGCGTGGGAAGGCACGCAGCTGGAGACGATCCTGAAGGCGACGGGGCGCGACACGATCATTCAGTGCGGTGCTTGGACCAATATGTCCGTCGAGCACACCGCGCGGACGGGCGCTGACAAGGGCTATGTCATGGTAATTCCAGAGGATTGTTGCTCGACGATGAATGCGGATTGGCACCGCGCGAGCGTTGAATATGCGATGCAGAACGTGGCTGCGGTGACCAACGCGGCGGGGGTTTTGGCCGCGCTTCGGTAACGACATTTCAAGCCCGCCGCGCAACCTTTATGCGAATTGCGCATCAGATCAGCGCTCGAAAGCCTTGAGCAACGCGTCTACGTCTTATCTTCAAGCTTGAGTGAGCGCGGATTGTCGCGGTCGGGTGCGCCCTTTTTTGCACGGGCGTAACCAAGGCGTGATGTTGAGAGAGCATAGGTGCGGCGGGGCCGCGTGAAACTTGAGGTGCAGGGGTGAACGGCAATACGCAGGGCAGCCGGCACAAGGTTGTCATCGTCGGTGCGGGCTTCGGCGGGCTGTCAGCGGCCATGGCACTGAAGAACGCCGACGTGGATGTGACGGTGATCGACCGCCAGAACCATCATTTATTTCAGCCGCTTCTCTACCAGGTCGCGACCGCTGCGTTGACGCCGGCGGAGATTGCCGCGCCGATCCGGTCTGTGCTGAAGGACCAGATGAACACCACGGTGTTCATGGACGCAGTGATCGGGGTCGACCCGAAAGAGCGGCGGGTGCACACCGCCGGTGGTCGCGATATCGTGTACGATACGTTGGTTTTAGCGACGGGTGCGCGCCACTCCTACTTCGGCAACGACAGTTGGGCCGCCCATGCCCCGGGGCTGAAAACCATCGACGATGCGACGCGTTTGCGCCAGCGCATCCTGCTGGCGTTCGAAAACGCGGAGATGGTGGAAGATGACCGCGAGCGCAGGGCCGATCTGACGTTCCTGATCGTGGGCGGCGGCCCGACGGGCGTGGAGATGGCTGGCGCCATTGCTGAGCTTGCGCGCTCGGTGTCGCACGATTTCCGCAACATCGATGCAAAGTCGGCGCGGACGATCCTTGTGGAAGGTGGGCCGCGTATTCTGCCTCAGTTCGACGAAAAGCTGTCGGCGCAGGCCGAGGAGGATTTGGCGGAGTTGGGCGTTGAAGTGCGCACCAACGCGATGGTCACGGAGATTTCCGATGGCGTTGCGAAGGTGGGCGATGAAGAGCTTGCGGTCTCCACCATGATTTGGGCTGCTGGCGTGCAGGCTTCGCGCGCGGCGCAGTGGCTTGGCGTAGAGGCCAGCCGTGCGGGCCATGTGGTGGTGGGGCCGGACCTCACCGTCCCCGGCTACCCTGAGATTTACGCGATTGGCGACACTGCATCGCACATGCCCGAGGGGGCCGCGCGGCCGCTCCCCGGCGTGGCGCCGGTGGCCAAGCAGATGGGCCAGTATGTGGGCCATCGCATCAAGCGCATTGCGGCGGGGAAAGACCCTGGCGGGCGGTTCCGCTATCACGATCTAGGCTCGATGGCGACCATCGGGCGCAATCACGCCATCGCGGAAATGGGCAGGCTGAAGATCCGCGGCCTCATCGGTTGGCTGTTCTGGGGCATCGCGCACATCTATTTCTTGATCGGCTTCCGTAACCGGATCGCGGTGCTGTTCAGCTGGATTTGGGCCTATATCACGTGGCAGCGCGGTGTGCGGCTGATCACGGGCATCAACGGGACGAAGGCCATCGACGCGGCGTCCAGTGCACAGCCTGCGGAGCTGCCTCCCACACCTCCGGCGTCGCGAAAAGCCGTTGCGTAAACAGCGGCGGTGGCCATGATGGGACGCAATCGCCCCCGCTCATGATGGGGCGCAGTCGCCCCTGCTCATGATAGGGCGTAGTGGCCCGCACTGATGACGGGCGCGCTCCGATAAGGAAACCGCCATGAAAGATCTCACTGCCGTTGCACACAAAGCCCGCCCCGAGGGGGTGGAACGGTACCAAATGTGGATCGGCGGGGATTGGGTGGACGCCGCGAGCGGCGAGACGTTCCTCTCCGAGGACCCTTACACGGGCAAGCCCTGGGCTGAGCTGCCCCGCGCGGGCGCGGCGGACGTCGACAAGGCAGTGGCGGCGGCCAGGGCGGCCTTTGCGAGTTGGAAGCGGACCAAGCCGCAGCAGCGCGCCAAGCTGATGATGAAGCTTGCCGATCTGGTGGAGGCGAACGCTGACAGCCTCGCCACCATCGAGGTGCTCGACAACGGCAAACTGTTTGCCGAGATGTCGGGGCAGTGCCGGTATATCGCTGAATATTTCCGGTACTATGCGGGTGCGGCTGACAAGCTGCACGGGCAAACGATCCCCACCGACAAGCCCGACATTTTCAACTTCACCCGCTACGAGCCGCTGGGTGTGATTGGGATGATCGTGCCGTGGAACTCGCCGCTGCTGCTCCTCTCCTGGAAGTTGGCGCCGGCGCTGGCGACGGGGAATGTGGCGGTGATCAAGCCGTCGGAGTTCACCTCGGCCTCGACGCTTCATTTTATGGAGCTGGTGGAGGCGGCCGGGATCCCGCCTGGCGTTGTGAATGTGGTGACCGGCTTTGGCGCTGAGGTTGGCGGGCCGCTGGTGGACCATCCGGATGTGGCGAAGATCGCGTTCACCGGGTCGGACGATACCGGGGCGCGGATTTATGCGGCGGCGGCGAAGGGGATCAAGCACGTTTGCCTGGAGCTGGGCGGTAAGTCACCGAACATTGTGTTTGCCGATGCCGATCCCGATGCGGCGGTGTCGGGCGTCATTTCGGGCATTTTGGCCGCCAGCGGGCAGACCTGCATCGCGGGGTCGCGCCTCCTCCTGCACAACGACATTCACGATGCGTTTTTGGACCGGCTGGTGAACGCCGTGGGCCGTGCGCGGCTCGGCGATCCGATGCTTCCGGACACGAACGTCGGGCCGGTGGCGACGCGGCCGCAGTTCGCCAAGGTGCTGGAATACATCGACGTTGCGAAGAACGACGGTGCGGATTTGGCGCTTGGCGGCAGCGCCTATAGTGGGCCGGGGACGGACGGGGACCAGTTTGTGTCGCCGACGATCTTTGCCGGCGTGAACAACGAGATGCGGATCGCGCGGGAAGAGGTGTTTGGGCCGGTGCTCGCCGTCATTCCGTTTAAGGACGATGAGGACGCGTACCGCATTGCCAACGACACCGCGTTTGGGCTTGGCGCTGGTGTGTGGACGCAGGATTTGTCGCGGGCGATCACGGCGTCTGAGGAAATTGAGTCAGGGACCGTCTGGGTGAACACGTACCGGATGGTGAGCTACACCTCGCCTTTTGGCGGCTATAAGCGCAGCGGGCTGGGGCGTGAGGGCGGTTTTGACGCCATGCGCGAGTACACCCAGACCAAGTCGGTCTGGATGTGCACCAAGCCCAACACGGGTGATCCGTTTGTGATGCGTTGAGCCGGCTTAAACGCCAGCCATCGGTTTGGGGCGTGTGCCGTCGTGAAAGCGCGCCCAGCGGAACGGCGTCGGGTCAACAAGCGGGTCGGCGCCGGTGACGATGTCGGCCATCAACTTGCCGGCGCCGGGCGAAATGCCGAAGCCATGGCCGGAAAAGCCTGTCGCAACAAAAAGGCCGGGGCGACCGTCCACCTCGGACATCACGGGGACGGCGTCTGGCGTGACGTCGATGGTGCCGGCCCATTTTTGCACGATTTGCGCTTTGCCGAACTCCGGGTAGGCGGCGGTGAGTTTGCGCATGATGCGGGTGAGGTCCGCCTCGCTCGGCGTTGGATCCAATACGCGGGCGTTCTCGAACGGCGATACGTCCTTCGATGTCCAGCTGCGGCCGGGGCGGGTGGCGCGGCTCACCGTCGGTTTGAATTCGGGCCGCAGGTTGCGCCACTGCATGGCGAGCGCGGGCAGGAACTGACGCATGAGGCGCACTGTGTCGACGGTGAGGTCGAAGGCGTTCGCGGCGAGGGAGGAGATGGTGTAGCCGCCATCATCGCGCCTGCGCACCGCATAGGTGCTGTCGGCAAAGCTGCCGGTGGGGCCATCGAGCGGGGCGGTGCGCATCACCGAGTTGGTGACGGTGAGCTGGGGCAGGTCGTGGCCCTCGTTCCAGAGGAGTTTGCGCGTCCA
>CAKZYH010000259.1 GCA_937884725.1 uncultured Paracoccaceae bacterium | reverse complement strand
CGACGCGGTACTCCTCCGCCACCGCGACCTTTGCGCCGTGCTGGGCGGCGATGCGCGCGGCCCGCACCCCGCCTGAACCGGCGCCGATCACGAAGAGGTCGTAGTCGAATTCGCTCATGGCGGTATCCCCAGAGCGGTTCTGGTTTGGTTGGGGCTACCCGAACCAGCGAAAACCGCTCGTTATCAATGGTGCAGAGCGTCTTATTTGGGCCGGGTAAGGCCCAGGCTGCTCTGGCGTTACCCGGCAGAAGTACGGTGTGCGGCAGGGTGCGTCGAGAGGCGAATGGTGCCGGTCTTCAGCATGCCTGCCGCGCCGAGGGGCTTTGCCGGGTTAGCGCCGGGATCGGGAGCCGCTTAGAGTGAGTAGCCCTGCTCGCGCATCACACGGCGGGTTTCCTCGACCATTTCGGCGGCCAGCTGCTCCTGCCATTGGCGCGCTGCACCGACACCGAGCGCGGTGATGACGGGCGTCAGTTCCACGAACTTGCCGCCGACGCCGCTTTCAAAAAAGCCCTTGAGTTCAACGAGTTCAGGCTCGGTAAAGCGGCGTGCCCAGATGAGCTGCAGCGTGCGCGACAGCTCAGCGCGGCGAGCCGCCATGGAGATCGCGACGTCGAACACTGCTGTTTCGAGTTCGCGGGTGAGCGCGGGGTTGGAGCGGGCGAAGACGCCGAGTGTCTGGTCCGCAAGCATCGGCAGAATATCGTCAAACGTGCGGTCTGACTCGGTGAGGTCGATCACCTCCTGGGCGAGGCGCAGGTGATCTGCCGAAAACTCGGCATCCTCAGCGGCGTTCTGCTGCGCTGAGGCGGGCCCGGCGGCGAGCGCGAGGGCGGCGCCCAGGCTGATGATCTGAAAGGTACGGCGCATGTAAGCGGGGAATTTCATACTCATTCCTTCGGGCGACCTGAGGGTCTTGTCGCCCCGATCAAGCAAGTTGTTGGCGTTCGCGCAAGGTGGCTGTGCACGAGCCTGTGCGCTAGGAGGGGACAGAACTGAGGAGCCTGCTGTGACGAGACCGCTCGCCGTTTTCGACCTTGATGGAACGCTGGTGGAAACCGGCCCTGACCTTGCCGATAGCTGCAACCAGGTGTTGGCCGCCCGGGGGCTGCCGACCGTGCCCCAAGAGGTGCTGTCGCCGTTCATCGGCGTTGGGGCGCGCAAGATGATTGGCGGGGCGCTGAAAGCGAGCGGATTGAGCCTCGATGAGGCCACGATCGACGACATTTTCCGCGACTATATCGAGCACTATGCCAGCCGCATCGCCCGGTTGTCGCGGCCGTTCCCTGAGATGTCGGCGGCGCTGGACGCGCTTGATGAAGCGGGCGTGGCGAGTGCGATTTGCACCAACAAGTTGGAGAAGCTTGCGAAGCTTTTGATCGCGGAACTTGGCATGACGGAGCGATTTGCGTTCATCGCGGGGTCTGACACGTTTGGCGTATCGAAGCCCGACCCGCGCCACTTGACCGACACCGTCGCCGCCGCGGGCGGGGCCGTGAACCGCATGGTCTATGTGGGCGACAGCCGGATTGATCGGGAGACGGCGGCGGCCGCGCGCGTGCCCTTTGTGGGGATCGACTATGGCTACACGGACAAGCCGATGCGCGAGCTTGCGCCGGAGCGGCTGTTGTCGCGCGGCGATGATGTGGCGGCGGCGATTTTGGCGTTGATGCCGCCCGCTCACTGAGCGGCGATGCTCGCGCCAGGCGCGGCGCTTTCGAGCGGCATTCTGGCGGTGAAGGTGCTGCCGTTGGGACCGGTTCTATCCAGGGTCAGCGTGCCGCCGAGCCGCTCCATGATCTCGCGGGAGATGGCGAGGCCGAGGCCCGCGCCCTTGGGGTTTCCGCGGCCGGGGGCACCGCCTGCTGTGGCAAACTTCGTGAAGAGTTTGGGCTGCATGTCTGGGGCGATGCCCGGGCCGCGATCCGATACCGAAAGCGCGAGAATGCCGCCGGATGAGGAGACGGTGAGGAGCACCTCCTCGTGACCGCCGTTAAACTTGATGGCGTTCGATAAAAGGTTGGTGAGTACCTGTTTGATCCGGTCGGCATCCGCGGTGATGAGCGGTGGGGCACCGATGTTTTGGTTGAGGCTGATGGAGACGCTCGATTTTGACGCGAGCGCCGCCATGGCGTCGGCGCTGTCGCGCGCGATGGCGCTGGCGTCGACCGTTTCCACGTGCAGTGGCGCGACGCCCGCCTCCAGCCGGCTAAGATCGAGGATGTCGTCGAGGAGCCGGGTCAGGCGCTCCGCCTCGGTGCGGATGATGGCGATGAAGCGGGCGGCCTCATCGTCGGGCAGTGGCCCGTCTGACAACAGCTCGGCGAAGGAGCGCATGGCTGTGAGGGGTGTGCGCATTTCGTGGCTAACGCGGCTGAGGAAGCCGTCTTTTTCGTCGAGGAGCAGGGTGAGTTCGCGGTTGGCGGCGCGAAGGTCCGCCGCGGTGCGCTCCAGCTCCACGGAGCGCACGCCGAGCGCCTTTGCCGCCTCGATGGCCTCTTGGGTTTCGTCGAGGAGGATCATGGCGGCGTCGATGGACAGGGGTTCGCCGCGGACCGCGCGGGTGACGAGAAGGTGGGCGGAGGCGGTGCCGACGGCATTGGCGAGTTCGCGCTCCACTTCGCCCACGAAAACGCCTTCCACGGCGGGGCGGTCGCCGCCGGCGGCGCCGCTGGAGAACATTTCGTAGGCGCGGTCAGGGCCCAGCACGCGCCGGGTGAGACGGTAGAGCTGGCGGCGGTCGGCGCTGCGGTTGAGCGTGAGCGCGGACCCTGCGCCTTGCATGGCGTCCACGAACGCAGTGGCCTGGACGCTGTCGAGGGCCCCGGCGCGGTGGGCGAGCGAGCCGACGATGTAGAGCGTGGTATTCAGGCCGAGCGAGAGGACGGCACCGAAGACGAGCGGGTCCACGGGGTGCATCGGTGCGGGCAGGAGGAGTGCGGCGAGTGCGGCTGCGAATTCGGTGCCGACGCCGAAGCTTGGCATGAACAGGGTCGCGAGCCAGACGATGGCGCCGCTGGAGAGACCGAGAACGGCGCCGAGCCGCGTGCCTCCGCGCCAGAACAGGCCCAGGATCAGCGCCGGCGCGAACTGGGCCGCGCCCGCGAACGAGATCAACCCGATAGACGCGAGCGAGGCTTCGGCGCTGAAAGTGGCATAGATGTAGGCGAAGATCATCACGACCACGATCACCATGCGGCGGATGAAAAGCACCGCTGGGGTGAGGCCCACAAGGTTGCTGGTGCGGCGCGACAGGAGCGGCAGCACCAGGTGGCTAGAGACCATCACGGCAAGGACTAAGATGGCGACGATGACCATCGATGTCGCGGCGGACAGGCCGCCGACGAAGGCGAGCATGGCGAGCGCCGAGGAGCCCTCAAGCAGCGGCAGGGTGAGGACGTAGGTGTCGGCGGCGACGTCCGGTCCGAGGCGGGTGAGGCCCGCGGCGGCGATGGGCAGGACGCACAGGGCGGTCACGAAGAGGTAGAGCGGGAAGAGCCATGAGGCGGTCCGCAGGTGATCCTCGGAGCGGTTTTCCACCACCGCCACCTGGAACTGGCGTGGCAGGCAGATGATGGCGGCGGCGGACAGGCTGAGCATCACCAGCCATCGGGTGCCGCCATCATCAGCGAGTGTTCCGACCCGCTCCAGGGCCGGGCGCCAGTCCTGCATGGCGGCGTTGGGCAAGGCACCCTTGGGCAAAAGCATGAGCGCGAAGATGGCGACAGCCACCAGCGCGACGAGCTTCACGACGGCTTCCAGCGCAATGGCTGCAACGATGCCGGGTTGGCTTTCATTGGCCGCGATGCGCCGCGTGCCGAACGCGATGACGAAGAAAGCCATGGTCGCGGCAGTCCAGAAGGCGACGTCGGTGCCGGCGGCCCTCGCCCCTACCAGCGCCTCGACCGATTGGCTGACCGCGAGGAGTTGGAGGGCGACATAGGGGGTTGTGCCGGCGATGGCGATGAACGTGACCAGGAGCGACACGGTGGCGCTTTTGCCGTAGCGCGCAGAAACGAAGTCGGCGATGGAGGTAACGCGCTGTTCCTTGGAGATCCGCACCATGCGCTTCAGGATGAGCCAGTAAGCCATGAAGACGAGGGTCGGCCCTAGATAGATGGTGGCGAACTCGATGCCTGAGCGGACCGCCGAGCCGACCGCGCCGTAGAAAGTCCAGGACGTGCAGTAGATGCTCAGCGACAGCGTGTAGATGGCTGGCGAGGACAGCCATCCTGCCCGGCCTGCTGCCGCCATTCGGTCGGTGGCATGGGCGACGAGGAATAGAAGCGCGATGTAGCCAACCGCGACGCCCAGGACAAGCGGTAGGCCGAGCATCAGCGCTCGTCGATGGTTTTGGCTAACAGGCGCGTGATGGCGATGCCCGCAAGCCAGACTGCGAAGACGAACAGCACGACCGACGGCACCCCCAAGACAGTGCCGCGGTCAAAAATCGAGAGTGCGAGAGGCGACAGGAGGACGATGCTGCCGATGGCGACGGCGCGGCGGGCATCGCGCCAGCGGCGCATGGTGAGTGCGCTTGGGGCGGAGCGCGCTGGCGGCTCACCCATGGGGGGCATGGCTTTGACGGGCGGCGCCTGGCTGAGGGGCGGCGTCGCGCTCATGGGGTGCGCCCGTTCGCCAGTGCGCGCACCGTCTCCAGAAGGGCCTTGTTGGAAAACGGCTTGGTGACGAACGCGTCGACACCGATGCGGTCCATTTTATCGCGGTCGGCGGCCTGCCCCTTGGCAGTGAGGACGCAGATTTTCGGCTGGTTCGCTGCAGATTTCGCTGCTTCCGCAATTTCAAAGCCGGTGGCGCCGGGCAGCATGATGTCTAGGAGTAAAATGTCGTGGCTTTCCAGATACGACATGGCTGTGGGGCCATCATCGCACAGGGTCACCGTATAGCCTTCGCGGCGCAGGAGGAAGTTGAGGGCTTCTGCGATATGCGGCTCATCCTCGGCCACGAGCACGCTTACCATGAGGGTCGCAGGCCCGGGCTGAGCTGTCCGCACTGCGTGTCGCCGCAGGAGCTGCATTCGCCGACCTTGGCCCCGTTGGTGAAGGCGACGAGTTCACCGGCATGGCTGTCGCCGTAGATCACCGCGGGAGCGCTTTGCGCGCTGCAGGCGAGCATGACGGAATAGCGCGGGCCTGGCCGGTTGTAGGCTTGGGCGGGTTTGCGCAGCGCCCGCGCCACGAAAAGGACGGGCTCGCCGCCGAGTTCAGCGAGTTGGGTCACGATACGCTCTGGCTGCGCGAAGGCCTCGAACACGGCCCATTGGGGGCAGGCGCCGAACAGCGGCAGGCGGATGTCGGGCGTTGACAGGCGCTTTGAGGCGTTGCCGGCGGGATCGACGCGCAGGAAAGCAAAGCGCACGCCCTCAGCGCCCGGCCGGCGCAGACTCGTGAGGCGATGGGCGACCTGCTCAAAGCTCGCATCAAAGCGCAGACTGAGCGCCTCGATGTCGTAGCGCAGCGCTTCGGCGGCGGCACGGAAATTGCCGTAGGGCATGACAAGCGCGCCGGCCGCGTACCGCGATAACGCCCCGCGCGCACGCTCCGCGGCGCCTTCGGTGCGAAAGCGGTGGTCTTGAATGGGCGCTTCGATCGTGTTGCGGATCTGTCGTTCGACGGCGGCACGGGCGGCGGCGAAGCGGGCAGACGCGCCGGCGATGGGGGGCTTGAACGGGCCCATTCCCTCCACCGCGGCTTCAATCTCGTCGAAATAATATTCGCGGTCGCTGAGGAAGGCGTCGACCTCGCGCATGTCGGCCCCGGCAGCATCGCCGCTGGTGCCCGCTTGCAGGGCGTCGATCAGCTCGCGCGCGACGTCCGACAGCCTGGCGCTTTCGCCCGCCATGGCGCGGGTGAAGCGCAGGCGCTGCCGGTCGTTCATACCGTCGGCGTCGGTCAGAATCTCGGCGGTGGAGCGGATGGATGTGATGCGGCTTAAGATATCGTGGGCGAAGGAAACCCAGGTGGGGTCGCGGGCAAAGCGATCGGCGAGACGGTGGACTTGGTGCTCGGCCTGAAGCGCCCTGTCGTGAAGGTCGATGACGAGCCGTGCCCACTGGGCGGAATGGGCCACCAGTCCTGCGGGGTTGTCGGGCCGTTCCTCGCTGTCGATGGCCGGCAGCAATTCTTCCAGTTCAGCGGCGAGGCGGTCGTCGCTGACGGTTGTAAAAGTGCGCAGCTCGACGCCGAGATGGGCTGCGATTTGGTTGAGGAGGCGGCCACCGATTTGGCGCTTGTCGCTTTCTATAAGGCTGAGGTAGGCGGGCGAAACGCCCACAGCGGCCGCCAAGTCTCGCTGCGTCACGCCGGCATTGCGGCGTTGCGTTTTGATGCGATCGCCGATGGGCACGCGTTGAGTTGCCGCCATAGGCTTAGGTGTCCGTTTCCTCAGCGCCGGTGTGTTTTGTGTTTGCGGCGCTCCGATACAAAAGTTCGCCCGAGAACTGCTTTAATTGCAAGGCTTTTGGCGCGTTTTGGTGGGCCTGAAGGACAGAGTTCCCCGCCTGGTTAACCGATTGCGGCAACGTCAGGGCGCGTTTTTCGTGGCGAGGTGGTGTAATAGCTTCACACTGCACTGCAACAAAACTGTCTAAATTGACAAAATTTTACAGTGCAAATGCCTGTGTCTTGTGCACATGCGCGGGCCTCCCCTACCCCGGGCTGATCGGAGTGACATGAACAACTCCGGCTTATGGGGAGAGTCTGAATGACCGACATCAAACGCCCTAGCCGCCGTGGCTTTTTGAAGACATCGGCGCTTGTGGGCACAACGCTCGCCGCGCCGACATTCTTCACGCGTGGCGCCTACGCGCAGGATTTTTGTAACAACCCGACCGGTTCCACGGTGAAGCTTGGCTTCAACGTGCCCCAAACCGGCGCCTACGCCGAAGAGGGTAAAGACGAGCTGCGTGCCTACCAGCTGGCCGTCAAGCACCTCAATGGTGAGGGCGATGGCGGGATGCTCAACACCATGCAGCCCTCAATGCTGAAGGGTAATGGTATCCTGGGCAAAAAGGTTGAGTACGTCACCGGCGATACGCAAACCAAAGCCGATGCAGCCCGTTCCTCCGCCCGCCGCATGATCGAGGCTGAGGGCGTTGTGATGTTCTCCGGTGGGTCGTCCTCGTCGGTGGCCGTGGCCCAGCAGTCGCTCGCTCAGGAAGTGGGTGTGGTGTTCATGTGCGGTCTGACGCACGCCAACGACACCACCGGTAAGGACCGCCGCCGTTATGGCTTCCGCCACTTCTTCAACGCCTACATGTCCGGCCAGGCGCTGGGTCCGGTGCTAGCCGAATTCCTCGGCACCGACCGCCGCGCGTACCACCTGACGGCCGACTATAACTGGGGTTGGACGCAGGAAGAATCGATCAAGGACGCCACCGAGGCGCTCGGCTGGGAAACGGCTGAACTGGTCAAAACGCCGCTCGGCGCCGGCGACTTCTCTCAGTACATCACTCCGGTGGCGAACTCCGGCGCTGACGTTCTGATCTTGAACCACTACGGCAACGACATGGTGAACTCGCTCACCCAAGCCGTGCAGTTCGGCCTGCGTGACAAGAGCGTGAACGGTAAGGACTTCCAGGTGGTCGTGCCGCTCTACTCACGCCTGATGGCGCAGGGTGCGGGCGAGAACGTGAAGGGCATCTTCGGCACCACCAACTGGAACTGGTCGCTGCAGGATCCGGGCTCGCAGGCGTTCGTGAAGGCGTTTGGCCAAGAGTACGGCTTCCCACCGTCCCAGGCAGCGCACACCTGCTACTGCAACACGTTGCTTTATGCGAACGCGGTGGAGATGGCAGGCACGTTCTATCCGCCGGAAGTCATCAAGATGCTGGAAGACTTCGAGTTCGACGGCATGGGCAACGGGCCGACGCTGTATCGCGGCGAAGACCACCAGTGCTTCAAGGACGTCTTGGTTGTGAAGGGCAACGAGAACCCGACATCGGCGTTCGACCTTCTGGAAATCCACAAGATCGTACCGCGTGCGGACGTCACGTACGATTCGCAGATCCCGCAGTTTGCTGGCGAGCTGGGTCCCTACGAAGTCGAAGGCGGCTGCTAAGCCTCTTTTTTGGGTCCGGCGCCTTTGGGTGCCGGCCCCTGCCCTGCCCGGGCGCGGCGGGGCCACTTCACCAAGTGCGCTGGGCCGTTTTGGGCCAGCGCCTGCGCGGCCCCCACCGGCGACCTCACGCCGGTTGATTTTCAAACCGCTTGATGCCCGGCGGCCTGCGCCGGCAGGGAGGTGATCGCCGATGGACGCACTCATTGCGCAGTTTCTCAACGGCTTAGACAAAGGTGCTGCCTACGCGCTGATCGCGCTGGGCCTGACACTGACCTTTGGCACGCTCGGCGTGGTCAACTTTGCCCACGGCGCGCTTTTCATGCTGGGCGCCTTCTGCGCGGTCTTGACCGCCCAGGTGCTGAGCTTGGAAAGCGTCACCCTCGACCCCACCAAATTGACGCCCTGGGGCACGCCGACTGAGATCCGCACGACCTATGCGGAGCTGTATCTGGGCGACTTTGGCGCCTTTATCACCGACTACTCGATATTCATCGCTGTGTTGGTGACGATCCCGATCATGCTTGCCATCGGCTTTGCCATGGAGCGCGGCCTGATCCGCTACTTCTATAAGCGGCCGCACGCGGAGCAGATCCTGGTCACCTTTGGCCTCGCGATCGTTCTGTCTGAGATCATCAAAGCCTCGTTCGGCGCCAACCCCATCCCAGTCAGTGCGCCCGAAGCGCTGCGCGGTTCGGCCGATATCGGCGCCTTCTTGGGCCTCGATATGTTCATCAACTATCCGATTTGGCGGTTGGTCTACTTCTTGGCGGCGGCGATCATCATCGCAGCGGTGTTCGCCTTCCTGAACCTCACGACGTACGGGATGGTCGTGCGCGCGGGGATGCAGGACCGCGATACGGTTCAGCTTTTGGGGATCAACATCAACAGGCGCTTTACGCTTGTGTTTGGCATTGCGGCGGCGGTCGCCGGTCTCGCAGGGGCGCTCTACACGCCCATTGTGCCCCCTCACTACAACCTGGGCATGGAGTTCCTTGTGCTCTCCTTCGTGGTGGTTGTCGTGGGCGGTATGGGCTCGCTCTCCGGCGCGGTCGCCGCGGGGTTCTTGCTTGGGATTGTGCAGTCATTCGCATCGCTCGCTGAGGTGAAAGCGATCATTCCAGGCATCGACCAGATCATCATCTACCTCATCGCTGTGGTCGTGCTCTTGACGCGTCCGCGTGGACTGTTGGGCCGCAAAGGCGTGATGGAGAGCTAAGCCATGGACACGACACCCTCCAAAAACGCCCCCCTCTCCGAAACGGAGCGGGTGGGTCCGGCGGCGAAAGAGAAGTCGGTTTTTTATCGCACCAGCGGGCGCATCGCGACGCAGCTCCCGCCGCGCGGGCCAGAGATGGCCCCGCTTTGGCCGCCCAAAGCCGACATCTTTATGACGATTGTCTTTTCGGCGGTGGTGCTCACCATGCCATTGTGGCTGCAGCCTTTTGGGGCTGCTTACCCCGATCTGATGCAGCGCTTCGCGATCTTTGGCATCTTTGCCATCGGCTTCAACATCCTGTTTGGCCTCACTGGCTATCTGTCGTTCGGTCACGCGGCGTTTCTGGGCGTTGGATCCTACGCTGCGGTATGGTCGTTTAAGCTCTTTTCGCTCAACATCATTCCCGCCATTATCATGGCAGTGGTGATTGCGGGCGCGCTGGCGGTGGCGATCGGCTTCGTGTCGCTGCGGCGGTCGGGCATCTACTTTTCGATCCTGACGCTGGCGTTTGCGCAGATGTGCTACAACCTGGCCTATTCGGTGCTGACACCCATCACCAACGGCGAGACCGGGCTTCGCGTGCTGTCGGATGATCCGCGGATCATCGATGCCATCTTCGGCACCAATGAGGTGCCCGTACCGCGCGCCGAGCTGTTTGGCATTTCCATGCAGGGTATGCCGGGCTTCTGGACCAGCGCGGTGTTCCTCATCGCAGCGTTCGTGGTCGCGCTTTTGATCACCCGTTCGCCGTTTGGGATGATGCTTCGCGGCATAAAATCGAACCAAGTCCGAATGTCCTATGTGGGCTTCAACACGCGGCCCTACACGCTGATGGCGTTTGTGATTTCGGGCATGTACGCCGGGCTTGCGGGTGGGCTGCTTGCGGTCGTTGACCCGCTGGCGGGCGCTGAGCGCATGCAGTGGACGGCGTCCGGCGAGGTGGTGTTGATGACCATCCTGGGCGGTGCTGGCACGCTGCTGGGGCCATTCCTTGGCGCGGTGCTGATCAAGTATTTCGAGAACATCTTCTCGGCGCTGGGCGACACTACTCTGCGCAGCATGCTGGAGTTCATTCCCGAAGGCCTCCGGGACACCGCCATCGCAATCATCTCGCCATTTGTGGGCGATGGCTGGCACCTCACCTTGGGCGTTCTGTTCATGCTGGTCGTGATCTTTATGCCGGGCGGTCTGATTGAAGGCTTCCGCCGCATTGGCCGCCTGTTTACCGGCGGTGGCCGCAAGAAGGAGAACGGCTAATGGCTGTCGAGAACGCCGTCCTCACGGTTGCTGACGTTCAAAAGAGCTTTGGTGGCCTGCGCGCTCTGTCGGAAATCGATCTTCAGATCGAGCGCGGCAAAACCCATGCGATTATCGGCCCCAACGGGGCCGGTAAGTCGACTCTCCTCAACGTGTGTGTCGGCCGCATTCCGCCCGATGAAGGCGCGGTGGTGTTCAAGGGTCAGGTCATCACCGGCAAGAAGCCGCACGAGATCAACCAGATGGGGATTGCCCGGGTGTTTCAGACCCCGGAGATCTTTGCCGATCTCACCGTGCTGCAGAACGTGATGGTGCCGGCCTATGCTAAGCGCGATGGGGCGGTGAAGTTCACCTTGTTCCACGGCATGGACAAGGACACCGACATCCGTTTGGAGGCTGAGCAGATCCTGATGGATTTGGGGCTAGCCGATAAACGCCACGACGATGCCGATAGCATGAGCCGTGGTGACAAGCGGCGGCTTGAGCTGGCCATGTGCCTGGTGCAGCACCCCGACCTCTTGCTCCTCGACGAGCCGACGGCGGGCATGAGCCGGCTTGATACCAACCGCACCATCGACCTTTTGAAGTCGATCAAAGAGCGCGGCATGACGAAAGTCATCATCGAGCACGACATGCACGTGGTGTTCTCGCTCGCCGATAAGGTGTCGGTGCTGGCGCAAGGGCGGATCATCGCTGAGGGCACACCCGACGAGGTGCGCGCCAATCCGAAGGTTCAGGAAGCGTATCTGGGGGGAGCGCACTAATGGCTGTCATTGATAGTGTGTCGCGCGACCGCCCTGGCGTTCCTGCCGACCTCGACACCGCGTACTTCGCGGCCCACGACCTCCACGCCTATTATGGCGAGAGCTACATCGTTCAGGGCATCTCGTTCACGGTGAACGAGGGCGAGGTGCTGGCGCTGCTGGGCCGGAACGGTGCGGGAAAAACCTCTACGTTGCGGACCATTGCGCGGGCGGATGCGCCACAGCTGCGCAAGGGGACGATCCGGCTTGCCGGCGTCGACCTGACCCACAAGAGCGCCTACGACGCGGCTGGCATGGGCATGCAGCTGGTGCCTGAGGATCGACGGATTATTCCGGGCCTGACGGTGGAGGAAAACCTAAAGCTTGCGCAGATCGCCGAGCCGAAGGGTTGGGATATTGATCGCATTTATGAGCGTTTCCCGCGCCTTGCCGAGCGCCGCAAGCAGGAAGCCACCACCATGTCGGGCGGTGAGCAGCAAATGCTTGCCGTAGCGCGCGCCCTCGCCCGGGATCTGAAGCTGTTACTTTTGGACGAACCTTATGAGGGTCTCGCGCCGGTGATCGTTCAAGAGATTGAGCGCATTGTCGCCGAGATCAAAGAGGCGGGCATCACCACCATCATGGTGGAGCAGAACGCCATCGCTGCGCTCAACCTCGCCGACCGTGCGATCATCATCGACATGGGCGAGATCGTATACTCCGGCCGCGCACAAGAAGTGCTCGACGACAAGGCACTGCGGGAGGAGTATCTGGCCGTCTAGCTCTCGGTCAGAGCTTTGAAGACTTGGCGGCGTCCCCTCTCGGGTGGCGCCGTTTTTTATTGTGCGCCGGTGAGGTGCTTGGGCGCGGCCTTGTGTTTGCGGGTCAAAATTTTTGTGCAGCACTTTCATCGCCTGTGCCATCATCTGCGCGGGAAGAGGAGGCGAACATGGCAACGACGGACTGGCGCGATAACGGCGTGAGGGTGATCAAGGCGGGGACGCTTGATGCCAACACCGCTCAGACCGAGGGCATGAACCGGGCCGCCGCCATCAACGCAGCGACTGCGGGCGCAAACAAAATCTGGGCGGGAACGGTCGACATTTATCCGGACGCGAAAACGGGCGCGCACCATCACGGGCACCTGGAGAGCGTCATTTATGTGGTGGCCGGCAGGGCGCGGATGCGCTGGGGCGAGCGGCTGGAGTTTGTGGCCGAGGCGGGTCCGGGCGACTTCATTTTCGTGCCGCCATACGTGCCGCACCAAGAGATTAACGCCTCCTCCGATGAGACGCTGTCGTGTGTGCTTGTTCGGTCCGATCAGGAGCCGGTGGTGGTCAACATTGAAGTTGATGCCGTGGAGCTTGGCGCGGCTGAATGGGTGGACCCACACCACCCAGCCGGCTCAAGCTAATGCTGCTGGCCCCTGGTGACTGCCCAGACGCCAGCAGGGTCGCGATTAGTTGGACGGGAGCATCACCGCGTCGATCACGTGGATGACGCCGTTGTCGGCCTTGATGTCGGCCGCGATCACGGTGGCGTTGTCGACGGTCACGCCGCCATCATAGGTCACGCGCAGGGTGCGGTCGCCGCCCTCAAAGATGGTGCGCACGTGGAT
>CAKZYH010000258.1 GCA_937884725.1 uncultured Paracoccaceae bacterium | reverse complement strand
GCACATCCTCACCGTTGACCAGGATGCGCCCAGCGGTCGGTTCGATCAGCCGGTTAAAGTGGCGGATCATCGTGGATTTACCGGACCCCGAAAGGCCCATGATCACGAAAATCTCGCCTTTCTCAATGCTCAAGGACACGTCCGCCAGGCCCAGCGTGTGGCCGGTTTCGGCGAGCAGCTGCTCCTTATTCATGCCGTTCCGGTAGTGCTCCAGCGCTTCCTTGGGCCTGGGGCCAAAGATCTTGGTGACGTTCTCGACTTCAATCAGTGCCATGGGTCTTACCTTGTTATCCCGTGACGAGCGCGCAGTTAGCGCGCCACCGCCTGGTGTTTTTGCGCCCGCTGACCCGCAGCCTGGCTGATCCGGTCGAACACGATGGCAAGCACCACAATAGCGATCCCGCCAATGAGGCCCTGACCGGCATCGTTACGTTGAAGACCCAGAAGCACTGTCTCGCCGACACCCCGCGCGCCAATCATGGACGCGATCACCACCATGGCGAGCGCCATCATGGTCGTCTGGTTGATGCCCTGCATGATCGACGGCATGGCGAGCGGTATCTGAACGCCGGTCAGCATTTGCCAGCGCGTTGCGCCAAACGCCTTCGATGCCTCCACAACCTCAGCGTCGACGTAGCGAATGCCAAGATCGGTGAGGCGAATGAGCGGCGGAGTGGCGTAGATAACGGTGGCAAGCACCGCAGGGATTTTGCCAAGGCCAAACAGCATCACGGCGGGGATCAGGTAAACGAAACTCGGGATCGTCTGCATCAAGTCCAGCACGGGATTGATGATATTTCGCGCCGTGTTGGAGCGCGCGGTTACGATGCCGACCGGAATACCGATGCCCACAGAGATCGCAACAGCAACGATCATAATGGCGATGGTCTGCATCGCCTGCTCCCACAGCCCCAACGCGCCGACAAACCACAGCGCGACGACCATGAAAATGCTGAGCGACCATTTGCGTGAGGCCGCAAAAGCCAGCGCACCAACAAGGGCAAGGACGATCAAGACTGGCGTGCCATCGAGCACGTCTTCCAGAAAAACAAGGGCCTGCAGAAGGAAGTCGGAAAACGCCTCGAAGCCGTCCCCGTAGTTGATCACAAGGCTTTCGACGAAGTCATTGGTGCCTCTGCGGATGGCGCGTCCCACCTCTCCGTCGAGGAAGAACCAGTCCGAGAAATTGTTGATGAGGTTGTCGAAGAAGGAGGGCTGCTGATCGTCCATGGCCGCTGGATTTCCGTTGGCTAACGGCGCGGTCATCGCGACGTCTTGAGCCGAGGGTGACGCGAAGCTTGCTCCGCGCCACCCGCATTGTCACGCCTCGTGAGGCGAGCGCTTAAGCGTTGGCGAGGGCCGCCGACACGCGCTCCGCCACATCAGCCGGCACCCACTCTTTCCAAGTCTCGTTGTTCTGCATCCACCAAACAGCGGCTTCCTGGGCAGTGGCACTTTCGTCCTGCATGTACGCCAGCGCCTTGGAGATCTCCGCAGCGACAGTGCCGTAGCTGGTCAGGAACTCCACAATGGTCGGCGCCTCACCCTTGAACTCGGTGTTCACGGCAATGGTCACCTCGGTGTCCGGCCACTCGGTGGCTGGCGTGCCCGGCGTCACATCTTCTGGCGACATGGCCGAGAGCGCCGCGAAAGCTTCCTCGTTGTAGGCCGGCTCTTCCAGGCGGACGATCTGGTCGCCCACTTTGCCGAGCACCCAGGTCGGACCCCAATAGTAGAACACGATGGGGCGCTTACGCAGGATCGAGGATTCGATCGCAGCAGCCAACGCGCCACCGGTGCCTGGACGGAAGTTGGTGTAGGTGTCGAGCAGACCGTAGGCGGTGAGTTTCTTGGTGTTCATCACCTCACAACCCCACCCGAGGATGCAGTTGTAGAAGCGGCCCTTCTCCGGCTCTTCGGGATCCTCGAACAGCTCAGCGTATTTGGGCAAGTCCGAAACGCTCTTCAGATCAGGCGCAGGCGCATCCGCTCCCTCGACCAGGTACTTGGGCACATACCAAGCCTGCGTCGCGTCCGGGTAGCTGATGCCAACTCCGGTGATGTCGCCGTCCGCAACAGCCTTCTCGTACGCATCGCGCACGTTCGGGACCCAGACTTCCATGGTGATGTCGATGTCTCCACGGATCATGCCATTCAGCAGCGGGATGGTGGATCCGGGGATCTCCTCAACTTCGCAGCCGTAGCCGTTCTCTAGAATGAAGCCGGCAACCCCATTGTGAAAAGCGTTAGAATCCCAGTCGAGGCCAGCCAACACGACGGACCGATCAAGCCCATCACAGGCGCCCTGCGCCTGGGCGGTCCCAGCGGTAAGCGCCATCGGTGCAGCGGCTACGGCGGCCGCGAGCAAAATCCGTCTCACATTTTTCTCCATTTTGGCGTCGTCAGACCCGCGATCACCGCGACTGGCGCTGAAGCGCCCCTGACGAGATGCGACACACAATGATCCCACGGATTTCCCAGAAGAATTCCGAGCCCCCGCAGTCATGCAGTGGATGCATCATAGACATGCTTCATGGGTTGTAAACCTCGACATGAAGGGTGGCGTCGCCGCGCGCCGCTCAGGCGGCGCAAAACCGGGCTGCCCGCTTGGGCCGACTGCCGATGCGAGGAGTGGCGGGCCAGAAGGCCGCCGCCAGCCTTAGAAACATCAAGAAGAACAGGCACTAAAACGATAGTTCATGACCCGGCGGCGGAACCTTTTGCGATCGCGCCGCCAGGTATCAATGCGTGAGTCTGTGTCGGGTATCAGAGTGCGGCTTTGACGCGCTCAGCGACGTCTGCTGGCACCCAGGCGGACCAGACATCCTCTTGTGTGGCCAAGAAATTCTCCGCCGCCTCTTCGGGCTCCACGTCATTGTTGCCCATGAAGGCGAGCGCCGCGCTCGTCTGCTGGCTGGTGGTGGAGTACTTCATAAAGAACTCGCGCAGCTCAGGTGCCTCCGCGGTGAACTCGGTGTTCGCGCCCACCACGACGCGGGTGGAGGGGTAGGCGGTTGCCTCTGTTGGCGCATCCGCCTCGAGCATCGCCTTCCAAGTCGCCTCATCGTATGCGGGTTCTCCAAGCTTGACGAAGTCGTGCTTGCCCAGCAGCGCCGTCGGAGCCCAGTGGTAGAAAAGCACAGGGCGCTGGCGCAGCACAGCCGATTCCACCGCAGCTTCAATGGCCGCTCCCGAACCTGGCCGGACGTTGGTGAAGTCGTCGTCGAGGCCGTAGGCGATCATCTTCTTGGTGTTGATGCCTTCGCAGACCCAGCCTGCGACGCAGTTGAGGAAGCGACCTTTGCCGGGCTCCTCGGGATCCTCAAACAAGAGCTTGTGATCGGCAAGATCGGTCACGGATTTGAGGCCAGGTGCCGCAGCGTCCTCACCCTCCACCAAATAACGCGGAACGTACCAGCCCTCTTCGGCGTCGGGGAACGTTGCACCCAGCCGCTCCACACGCCCGGCGGCCTCAGCGTCGAGGAAGGCCTGCGCGGTGTTGGCCGTCCAGATTTCCATGATGACATCGATATCCCCCCGGGCGAGCCCCTGGTTCATAATCAGCGTTTCGCCAGGGATAGCCTCGGTGTCGCAGCCATAGCCCTCCTCAAGGATGAACCGGGCGACAGCGTTGTGGAACGCCGCGGAATCGTAGTTGTAGCCGGCGAAGTTGATGTCCCGGTCGATCGGGCATTCCGCCGCCGCGCCCGCGGTCGGCACCGCCAGAGCCAGCGCGATGGACGTGAGCGCCGCCGCGCCCGTAAGAGGTCGATGGGTCATGTTCGCATTTTTCCGTGTGAGAACCCGTTGATGTAGCCTACCGGCCTGTGTTGCAAAAATGCAATTGCCGAACCGCGGCCAAGAGCATCACCCAATCCGCATGGGCCTGAAGGCCGCAATAACGTCACCGGTTGGACAGACGACGCGAAACAGCCCAAAGACGTTAACAAAAGAAACGTCACACGACCGCGGAAAGGCGCCGCCTTGCTAGAGCTGGCTCACACTGTTTTGGGATTTCTAGCGCCATTTGAGGGCGCCGCGTTCGCGGTTGCGACGCTCATCACGATTGCGGTGGGCGCGATTGCCGATAAGCGCCCACTCACAATGAGGCGGCTGCGCGAAGGCGTTCTGACGTCAGTCATCTTCATGATGCTCGGTGTCCGGGGCATCATATTCGCCGCCGTCACCTACCTTTTCCCCGACCTTACCATCGGGACGACGGTGGCTCCGGAGACCGTGACAATGGCGGCGGTCGGTTTCGGTGTTGCCGGTGTTTTCGGAATTGCGTGCCACAAAGGCAATGCCGCCTGGCGAACCATCGGCGCGCTGGCCCTAGCCGCGACCGCCGTCGGTGAGACCTTTTTCAAACCTGAGGGATATGGCCCAGCATTTGCGGGGCACCTTGATGTCATCCCCATCTACGTGGGCGCCGCATTGGCCCTGATCTTGGCGCTCGCATCTTGGAGCAACCGAACGGCTACCCCCCACCCTTTGCGGGCAGACGAGAAGCCGTTCGACTACTGAGCCTTAGTGGACGCTTACCGTTACGAGGTTGTTTTCCATCGCATTGGTGAGAACAGCCTGCGGGTTATCCGACAGCACGATGGGTGTTCCGTCTGCCGAGAGCAGCGCCCAAAGTTTGTGGCCGGGCGCCATGTCCGGCGCGTTGGGGAACAGCGTCGCGGCATCTTCGGAGAGAAGCGTGCGCACGTAGGCCACACGGCCGTCACCCAGTGAGGCAAGCGCGGCGGCGCTGATTTTATTCCGTTCGGAGCCGATTGTCGTCATGATGGTTCTCCTCAGGCCTCCAGTTTACAGGCAACAGCTGGTGCTGAAGCCATGCCAACGGGACGCGGCCCTTTGACCAACAAGCCAAAAGTAGCTTGTGCGAGCCGCTCTTCACCGCAACCAGAATTAACGTCCGGCGCGGAAACAAACTCCAATTGAGTGACTTTATGGCTCTATTCGCCAGCTTCGCCGGTGGCGATGTCAATAGTGCGAACTAGCCTTTCGGGCGCTGGCCGCGCCAAATCCACCGACAACAGACCATCGGCAAGGTTCGCGCCGATCACCTCAATCCCCTCCGCAATCACGAAGGTCTTTTGGAACTGCCGCGCGGCAATGCCGCGGTGCAGGAAGTGTCGGTCGCGATCTGTGTCGGTCGATTGGGCACCGCGGATGACGAGCTGATTGTCCTCCACAGTCACGGTGAGCTGCTCGCGGGAGAAGCCGGCGACGGCCAACGTGATGCGCAGCATGTTGCCGTCGGGCGTTTCGATGCGCTCAATGTTGTAGGGAGGATAACCGTCCGTGGCGGTTTTCGTGACGCGGTCGAGCACGCGCTCGATATCGTCAAAGCCGAGCAACAATGGGCTCGACAGCGCAGTCATGCGGCTCATGATCAGTCCTGTATAGCGACCGTTTTCACGACGACCCCGAAGGCATCGCCTCAGGCCGATATGGGTGCAGAGCCCCGCCGTGCAAAGGGGGCGAGATTAGCCGCCCAGAAGGTCCGGCCGGCGTGCCCGCGTCAGCCGCTCACGCTCAGCCTTTCGCCATGCCGCGATTTTGCCGTGGTCGCCCGATTGCAGCACGGCCGGAATGTCCCGTCCCTCAAACGTGGCAGGCCGGGTGTATTGGGGATGCTCCAAAAGACCGTCCGAAAAGCTCTCTTCGGTGGCCGATGCCATATTTCCCATGACGCCAGGGAGCAGCCGCACGACGGCATCCAGCATAACAAGCGCGGCCGCCTCCCCACCCGAAAGCACATAGTCCCCCAGCGAGACCTCCACCAAGTCGCGGCTTTCGATGACGCGTTCATCAACGCCCTCAAAGCGTCCGCAGACGAACATGGCTGCGCCCGCCCCTGCGAGCTCTTGCGCGAAGGCTTGGTCAAACCGCCGGCCTCGGGGGCTCATCAACAGGCGCGGCCCCGCCACAGGCGCGGCATCAATGGCGCGGGCGAGCACGTCCGGCCGCATCACCATCCCCGGCCCGCCACCCGCCGGGGTGTCGTCCACGGTGCGGTGCTTGTCTGTGGCGGCGTCGCGGATGTTGTGCACCGACAGCGACCACAAGCCCGCGTTGAGGGCACGGCCGGCAAGCGCCAGCCCCAGCGGGCCTGGAAACATGTCGGGATAAAGCGTCAGGACAGTGGCCTTAAACAGCGCCATCGGCCTCGTCCGCTTTATTGATGGGCGGGGCCTCGGCCAGATCGTCGGGGTTGTCTTCGTCGCCTTTGCGGCGGCGGGTCTTGCCGGGGTCTTCCAAGAGCCCGTCCGGCGGATCGATCACCACGTAGCCATCCTCGATGGCCACATGGGGCACGGCTTCTCGGGTGAACGGGATCATCGCCGGCCGCGGCCCGGTGAGCTCCAACAGGTCACCGGCGCCAAAATCGTGCACGGCGTGGACGGTGCCAATCCAGCGCCCGTCCGCCAGCCGCGCATCGAGCCCGACGAGATCAACGTAGTAAAACTCGTCCTCCGCCGGGCGGGGCAGCCGGCCGCGGGGGACACTGAGGACTGTGCCCCGCAGCGTCTCAGCCTCATTGCGGTCATCGAGCCCGTCGAACCGGGCGACGAACGCCTTCCCAACAACCTTGATGCCGAGGAGCTTAAAGACCCGGCCGTCAGGCGCCTCGAACGGATTGTAGCGGCGCAGCGTGAGAGGGTCGTCGGCGAACACGGTGAGCTTCACTTCGCCGCGCACCCCATGAGCTGCCCCAATGGTCGCCATGGTGATGCGCTGGCTTTTCCGCTCCGTGGCGTCGTCCGTCTCGCCGCCGGCCATCAGGTTTACGCTTCGGCAGCGGCAGCTTCAGTGGCCTCGGCGACGTCGGCTTCCTTCTGGCGGCGCTCCTCGGCGCGCTCCTGCGCCTTTTTGCCGGGCTCAGCTTTCTTCGGGTTGTTGCGCGCCGGGCGGCTTGCAATGCCGGCCTGGTCGAGGAAGCGCAGCACACGGTCGGTGGGCTGAGCGCCTTGGCCAAGCCAGTGGCGGATGCGCTCTTCCACCAGCGTCACCCGCTCCGGATGATCTTTGGCAAGCATCGGGTTGTAGGTGCCGACCTTCTCGATAAAGCGGCCATCGCGCGGAGCGCGCACGTCGGCGACGACGATGCGGTAGTAGGGGCGTTTCTTGGAGCCGCCGCGGGCGAGACGAATCTTGGTAGCCATTTCAGGTCCTTTTTCGGGGTGTCTTGGTT
>CAKZYH010000257.1 GCA_937884725.1 uncultured Paracoccaceae bacterium | reverse complement strand
CGATCAGATTGCAGCGATCGACGCCGACATCGCCGCCCTCGACGCGCAGATCGCAACGCTCGATGCGGCCGCGGGTGGCGGCGGAGAAGTGGCGCTACGGACAGACCTCGTCGCGCAGCTCGCGTCACGCTCGGGCCAACTGTCGGCGCTAAACACCGCCCTCGCCACCGCTGAGGGCAAGCTCACAGCGGCCAACGACCGGTTCCTCGCAGCCGAAGCCGCGATTGCCACCATCGACGCCGGCCCGCAAACGCCCGAGGCCGCAGCGCAGCGCGCCGTCCTCGTGGCGCAGTCGACGGCCCAGGCCAACGAAATCACCGCGCTTCTTAACCAGGTCAGCGACATCACAGCCACCATGGTGGCGCTCGACACCGAGATCGCTGACCTCAACGCCACAATCGCGACCCTTGACGCCGCCATCGCCACCTCGCCTGAGCGCGCGGCCCTCGTTGCCGCCCGCGCCGATTTGGTCGCCAACCGCATCGCCCTTGGAACTGACCGGGCGGCGGTCATCGCCGGCACCATCGCACCCGCCATCAGCACAAGGCAGAGCGCCGAGGCCGCCTTCCGGCGCGCAACCGACGCCGTGGCAGTGGCCGAAGCTGCAGTCACAGCCACCCAGAACCGCCTTGATGCGGTGGAGGCGGAGGCAGCCGCCATCCCCGCAACACTCGACATGCTCGAAGTTCAGCGTGACGCCCTCCTCGCCGCCGCGCCGGCGCCGGATACCGGAGGCGTTGAACTCGAGGACTTCCTCCTCGCGCAAACCGCACACCAGCTTGAGTTTTTGGACGCGGTCGGCGGCGAGGTCACCTTCGGGGCCGGCGCCGACGCCATCACCTTCATCAGCTCGGTGGACGGCCGGAAGGTCATCAACATCAACGCTCTATCGGTGGGGCTCGTCTCGGCGCTATCAAAGGCCGACCAAGAGAAGGTCGCGGCGACCGCCGCATGGCCCGCGGTGGCAGACCAGCTTGGGCTTGTCCCGGACTCGGACATTTCGAGCCTCGTAGACGCTCGTGCCGCCGCCGACGCAATTGTCGACGCCGTCATACAAACCGTCGTCGCGGCAAACTTTGCTCTGGAATTCGCTGACGACAAAGACGTCTTCATCGACCAGCTGCAGAACATGAAGGCACGGATTGCCGACGGCGCCATCTTTGACCTTCAGCAAATCGGCCTCACCGCGAACGAGATCAACACGCGCTTCGATAGGGCGCGTGAGTTCTCGCTCGGAGTTCAAAACGCCACCAACGGGGTCTTCACCGGTCTTGACCGGGACACGCTGTTGTCGGGCTACACCGAGTTCATCACGCAGGAGCGGCGCATTCTGGCGGCCGACAACCGCGCCATTCAGCTCGCCAAGCTCGCCGCGCTCGGCATCCCGACGCTCGACCTGCCGCAGCTCATCGTCGAGCTTCAGACCCTTTTTGAAGACATCGCCATCGCCGAACGCGATATCGTCACCGAGGACACCCGCCAGCACAACGCGCTCCTGCGCGACTTCAGCGTCATGATCGGCCGGCTCGGCGACACCATCGCAGCCACCGACCCCACCGAGCCGGAGGACGAGACCGCCTTCGTCGGCATCAACAACGACCGCGTCGCATCCCTCTTCAATGCCGAACTCGGCGCGCCCCGCGGGCTCCACCCCCTTGAAGTGCTGAACGGCCTGGAGGACCGCACCACCTTCGACCTCGGCTTTTTCGGAAACACCGAGCTGCGCCGCGACGAATGGGAGAACCTGCGCAACCAGCTGAACGACACCGTGACAACGCTCAACCAGAACAGCCAGATCAGGCAAAACGAGATCAGCCAAAAGAACTCGCAGGCCAACCGCCACTTCGAGATCGTGAGCGACACCATCCGCCGGCTCTTCGACCTGTTGCAGACCATCGGCCGGAACACGGCCTGACGCGATGGCCATCGACCTCACCCCCGGCGCCCCCCGTTGGTACGACCTTCCCCGTGCCGACAACGGCAGCATCTTGCAAAGCCCCGACCTCATCGCGGAGGCCGACCGCATCGCGCCGCGCCTCGACGGCGAGACTGTTGTCCTCGGCAACCGCCCCGCCGACTTCAACCAGGACAACCCGCCGACCTTTCGACAGTATCACACCGCCCACCAGCTCGAATTTATCGCGCTACGGCAGGCAGACGACAACCTCACCGCGGTCCTCGATGATGGCGGCACCGAGGTCTCCACCCGAACGCTGTCCCTCCCACCGGGCGCCGATCCTGCCGACCAGCTCCACGCCATTGTGAGCGCGGATGGCCGGGGGGTAATCATCGTGAACGACCTCACCCCGTCGGCCCTCAACCGCCTGTCGTTTGAAGACCAGGCGCTCGTCGCGGCGCATCCAGAGTTCGCGCGCCTCATCGCCGATCCGTTCGGGCTCCGCCCCGCCACGGGCGACGCAAGCTCCGCCGCGGTGCGCAGCGAGATCGAGGCGGACATCGACACCGCCATCGCCGCCATCGAGGGCGAGGGGCCGCTGCGCCCCTCTTCGGGGATCGACGACCCGGCGCAGATCCTGATCGCTCAGCTCGAAGCGCTCAAAACTCGGCTCGGCAAGATGGCGATCTTCGACGACGCCGCCATCGACGTCACCATCGCGGACGCCCTCACCCGCTTCCAGCGGCTCGCCCTCTACGGTGCCGTGCCCGCGAACCCTGCCACCGATCTCATCTCCACCGACGGCAATGCCTCCATACGTGCCGCCTACGACATCTTCGTCCAAAGCGAACAGCGCCGGCTCGATATTGCGCGGGTGACGGACGGGATCGCCGAGACCGGCCTTCTGGCGGTGGAGGGAACGGACGGCTCGATCGTCAACCGCACGCTCGACGCCCCCCTCATGGTGTTCGCGTTCGAGCGGTCAGAAAACGCAGACGGCGAGGCGGAGGGCCAAGCCGAAACCGAAGAGATCCGCCAGCGCAACGTCCTTCTGGCCGACTACGCCAGAATGCAGGAGATCATGAACAAGGTCTCCGCAAGCTTTCCTCCCGCCGACGGCGACCTCACGTCGGTGAACGACACACGCACGGTCACCGACGCACTCTCGGGCGATGAGCTTCTGGACGCGCTCGCAACGCTTGCCATGTTCGACGCCGCCCTCGCCGGCACCCACCCCGCCGAAGCGCTCGCCGCGCTCGACCGCCCCACCCTTGCCCTTCAGGTCAACGGGGCCAGCGTCGGTGGCGCCTTCACCAAGGACGCTTACGACAATTTCTCGACCACCCTTGGCGACGCTGTCGGCATACTCGACCGCGAGATCCAGATCCTCGCCGACGAAGCCAACCAGATCAGCCGTCAGCGCAACCGCCACTTTGATCTTGCCACGCAGACGATGACCCGGATGACCGACCTGATCGTCACCATCAGTGGCGCAATCAACTGACGGAGTTGCACGCGTGAAGACACCACGGGCCGGCACTGAGTACAGAGCATCGCCGCGGCGGGTTGCGGATATGGATGCCGGGTTGGAGCGCATCGCGCGCTGGCGCGTCGACGACGAAGCGCATCTGCCCGGTGAGAAAGGCCAGTCACCCCGCTTCATCCCCGATCCGGGCCAGCTTGAGGATGTCTTACGCCGCCCTTCGCTGGACGAGCGCCTGCCCAACCTCCTAAAGCCGGCAAGCCTTGATGAGGACCTTTTGCACCCGCGTGTTCTGTCCCGGGTGCGCGAGGACGTGGCGTTGCGCTTCCGGGCGATTGCACGCCAAAGGTCCGGCGCCGCACGTGAGGCGCTGACCCGTGCCGCCGACATTCTCGAAGAGGATGCCATGCTCGACAGGGACGTGCGCGCCGCACTGGCAGCGCTCTTTCGGGCATGAGCGGGAACGAGGGACTGCCCCAAAACGGCGGCGCAGGTTTGCCAGTCTCAGCTGAGGCCGACAAAGCTTCCGTCCCGGCCGTCGTACCGCCCAAACGCGTCGTCTACGCTGTGGAGAGGGACGCCGCGACCGCCCTCAGCGCCCAGGAGCGCGACTTCGTCCTTCTGACGCTCTTCGTCCTCGTTCAGCATTGCGAGTACGACAAGGCCCGCGCCATCGCAGAGGCGCTGGTTGAGGCCGGCGATACCAGCGCACAGGCGCTTCTCGGCCACGCCGTCATCGCGTTTTGTCAGCAAGACTATGCTGCGGTACTGCGATCCCTCGCCCAGCTCGACCGCGTCGATCCCATTGAGCGTTACGAGCAGCGCCAGGGCACCGAGCGGGAACGCATGCGCAGCTACCTCCGTGCCCGTTCGCTCCACGAGCAGGGCGAGGAACAGCGCAACGCCGTCGACCTTTACCTGCGTCACGCCAAGGGAAATGGCGGAGAGCTAGACACGCTTTAGGCCACGCCCTCATCGAGGTGTGGCCTAAATTGCGCACTCACAAGTGACGGCTGGCCGCGCTAAGCGACGTTCCGCACCACAGTCTTGAGACTGTCCGAAATCGATTTCATCATGTTCGTGCGAAGGTTCGTGATCGTGGACCATGTATTCATGAGCATCTGCATCTCGAACATGCGCTCAGTGTCCGACAGGTTTTCGTTCTGCTGGATGGCCCGCAGCGAGTCTTCAAGCTGGCTGCCCTGCTCCTGCAAATGCGCCTGGAAATAGGCAAGGTCAAAGCCAACGATACGCCTGAATTGGTCCTGGTTCGGGGCCAATGCAGGGTCATTGAACATCACCTGGGATGCGGTGCTGGATTGGCCAGCTGTGAGGTCTGTGGGCATGGACTAGGCCTCCTTTCGAGGTTTGAGGATGACGACGATTGCCGCCTGCAGTGCGTTGGCGAGCGCTTCGCTCGCTGCGAAAGTTTCAACTGGAAGGTGTTGTCGTTGCAGCTCTTCAAGGTGCGTTTTACGCTCTTGCAGCCGCGTCAGGGCATCCGCCCTCGCAGCGGCTCCTTCCGAACCGTTGAAGGCCCCCTCCAGCTCGGTAATCCCCTCCACCAGGGCACCATCCGGCGCTTGCGCTAAAGGCGACATCGCACTCGAAAAATCGTTCACAGGTTGTAAGCCTTCGATTTGAGGGGCGTGCGGCTGCGCACGATGATGTGCCGATCCTCGATCTCCAGGACATCTTCTTTGATCCAGGTCCGCAGCATCTTGTTCACGTTCTCGCGCGTGCCGCGGGCGAGTGTCCCAAGATCACGCTGGGTCACCTCGGGCCCAAGGCACTCAACCTCGCGCCCCTGCACCGTCACCCGCGTTCCCACGACATCGAGAAGATAAAGCAGCGAAAGGGCAAGACGGCCCGAAAGGTTCGGCATGTATAGCGCGCGCGTCATCTGCGCATGCGTGCGCAAGCGGGTCGCCAGAAGATCGGTCATCAGCGCGCGCAGCTCGGCAGTGCCGGGCGTATCTGCGTCGAGCCCAGTCGTGTCCAGCATGCAAACGATGGTTTCATCAATCGTCGTGGCTGTTTCGCAGTAACCACCGCTATCGAACGCGCTGATTTCACCAAACGACCCGCCGCTGCGGACAATACCGTAGAATGCAACCGATCCGTCTTCGCCAATATGAGAGAGGCGGACGTGGCCGGATTCCACGAAGTAAACACCATCTCCAACGTCATCTTGATAGTAGATCACAGCATTCGCGGGCACCGTCATGCGCCGCAGCCTAGATTTCGCCAGTGCACTCGCCTCATCACTCAGGCCGGCAAGCAGGGGCGGAAGATCGATGTTCGACGCGCGCCGCGTCGGATCGACGTGGGTCTGCAAACGTTGACCAACGCGCAATGGCGCAGAGCTTCGTCCATAGGACCGCTGCCGAAACGGGGTGGCGACATCGGCGGCTGCATAGGAAGTAAGCATCGACAGGCTCCTTAGCTTGACGTCCCCGCAGGAGTGACGATCAAGGGGCCGGTCGGAGCCGCAGCGCAGAAGCGTTACAGCTAGAACGGCTCATCCCCTTGAGATCGCGGTCCCTCGAACGCCGATTGGTTGAGGATCTCGTCAACTACGTCGTAGGCACCGCGCTCACGGTTCAAAAAAAGGAGCTCTGTCATTTGCTGTTGGGAGTTGAGGTAGTCGCTGAAGTTATCGGCGGCGGTCGCGGATGCTTCCTCACGGCCGACCAGCACGAACTCGACCTCGGCGGTTTCGTTGGTGTTTTGCGGCGCTTCCCGCGCGCCGAGATTCTGCAGTTCCCCTGACTGCCGCGGTGTCGTGACCGTCAGATATTGATCGGGGCTGGGCATAAAATTCCCTCAGCAACTTTGAGCCGCCAAAGGTGTATCGAAAGTGCCAGCGCCGCCGTGTGACGTTGAGCACACCGCCCGAGACGTCATTCGCCGGCGAGCCGCCGACCGAGCGCCGGAGCCCGCCAAAGCGCAACGAGCGAGGCGACGAACAACAGAAGGCGACCACTCAGCGCAAGCCATTCGACAGCCCACCTCTCGCCGTCGTCGAGCGAGAGCGACGCGGCCTCGCGCCGGTGATCGGCCTCAGCCGCGCCCGCAAGAAGGCGGGTCAGACGCCCGCGAAACTCGGCCTCCGTCATCGTCTTCCGCCCGAAGAGGCTCGCGAAAGCACTGTCCCAGCCATCGCCGCCGCGCAGCGCCTCAGGAACGCTCCCCTCGCGCACATCGACCCCTTCGCCGAGCGCGCCGCGGACAACTGCATGGTGTCGCGCATCGAAAACGAAGAGGTCGATCGCCGCGCTTCGCCCGTCGAGCGCGGACCTGAGAGCGGCTGGAAAGTCTGCCGCGCCGGGCGTGAGATGAACCACGCCCTCCGCGCCCACCACCCGTAGGCCTGCGTCCGAGAGGTCGATTGCACGACGCGGCGCCCCCGGTTGCGTTCGCCCAAACAAGGCATCAACGAGCGCAACTGCGCCAGTCGGTGCTTCGGCGATGATGGGCACCGCCACCGGGTTAAGCTCAGTGGGCGGGACGGGCCGCATCATCGCGACGACGAGGAGCACCACCACCACGACGAGGACGTTCGCCGAAAGGTCCAGAAGGACAATTGTCGGGGCGCCCTTACTCACACGAGATACTGTCGTTGCCCACGGCGATGATCCGTAAACACTGTGCCGGAAGCCGCACCCGCCTCACTGTTCCAAATCCAAGCGCCGACAGCCGGGCCTCAGTGAGAAACGCCGCCTCTTGGCCACCCTCACCGATTACCAGGAGTGGCAGTCGTGTTGGATCCATCGACAGCGCGGGGATGTCATCGAGCCCGACGTCGATGCC
>CAKZYH010000256.1 GCA_937884725.1 uncultured Paracoccaceae bacterium | reverse complement strand
GTGGCTGCGGCTTGAGGAAACGCTCGACATTGTCATCGTTGTGGATCGCGCGGCACCGATTGAGATCGTGTTGCCCAACCTTGCCACCTTGGGGGCGCGCTGAGCGATGCGGCCCGTCAAAACGCCGACCGTTTATCAGATGGAGGCCGTGGAATGCGGTGCGGCCGCGCTGGGCATCATTTTAGCCCATCACGGCCGCTGGGTGCCTCTGGAGGAGTTGCGGACCGCGTGCGGAGTGGGGCGCGACGGCAGCAGTGCGCGAATTATGCTGATGGCTGCCCGGCAGTACGGCCTCATCGCCAAGCCGATCCGCATGTCCGTCGCCGGGGTGATGCGCACTGAGGCGCCGGTGATTGTTTACTGGAACTTCAATCACTTCCTGGTTGTCGAAGGTTTTTCGCGAAACTCGGTGCATCTCAATGACCCTGCAATCGGCCGCCGCCGGGTCGATCTGTCAGAGTTTGAGAAACGGTACACCGGCCTGATGTTCACGTTTTCGCCGGGACCCGACTTTCGTCGATCCGGCCGCCCGCCGTCGGTGTCCCGCGCGATCAAAGACCGGCTTGGCGCTGCCCCGGGCGCCATCGCGTTGATCGCTGCGATGGCGCTGGTCGCCGCCATACCGACCGTTGTTGCGGCGGGTCTGTCGCGGGTGTTTGTGGACCAGGTTCTGGTGGGGGGGCAGCACGGGTGGCTTGTGGGGCTGGTGCTTGCCGCTGGGCTCACCGCGGTGGGCCACATCGTTGCGGTGCTGACGCTGCAAGATCTTCTGCGGGGCCTTGAAACAAAGCTCGCGCTCACGGGCGCCGCCAAGCTTTTGTGGCATCTGTTGCGGCTACCGTACGTCTACTTCACCCAGCGACAGGCTGGGGACGTGGTCGATCGACTGCGGTCCAACGACCTTGCGTCGCGCATGGTGGTGAAAGATGTGGGCTTCACCTTGGCGCGCCTCCTCGGAGCGGGAGTGTTCATCGTCGCAATCGCGGTCACAGACGTTTGGATCGCGCTGGTAGCCGTGGCGTTTGCGGGCCTTTCGGTGGCGCTCACAGTGACAATGCAAACGCGGATCCGAGACCGCAGCCTTGCGGTGCAGATGAATGAGGCGCGGGTGTTTGCCTCGACCGCGCATTATGTGCGGTCCGCTGAGACGATTAAGGCGACGGGTACGCAGAATGCCGCGTTTGCGCGGTGGGCCGGGCAACACGCTGTGGGCGTTGATCTGGAACAGATGATCGCGCGCGATGTGGCGCGCTTGCGAGCGCTGGCGCCGCTGACCGATGGCATGGCGCTGGCGATCATTTTGTTGATCGGCTGCCAGGCCATCATCGATGGCCGGATGACTGAAGGCTCGCTGGTCGCGATCATCGCGCTGCTTGCGGCGGTGCGCGAACCGATTCAGGCGCTTGCAGGGATGATCGCCAACTCGGAGAGTGTGCGGGCCGCGTTCGCACGCATCGATGACGTGCATCGGTATGCGATGGAGCGCGAGTTTTCCGAACCTGCAGCCGCGGCACCTGCGCTCATTGGGAAGGCGCGCCTGTCGGGTCGCATTGAGTTTCAAAATGTCACGTTCGGCTATTCCTCCCATGCCGAGCCGCTGATCAAGGACTTTAGCCTGGTGATCCCGTCCGGGGCGCGGGTTGCGCTGGTTGGCGCGACGGGCAGCGGGAAGTCGACCGTGGCGAAGCTTGTTGCCGGGCTGTATCGCCCTTGGTCGGGCGCGATCCTTTTGGATGGTGTGCCGGCGGAAGAGGTTCCGCGGGAGTTGCTGAAGACATCAGTGGGGTGGGTCGATCAAGAGTTGAGCTTAATGGGCGCCAAGGTGCGCGATAACTTGACGTTTTGGGACGGCACAATTCCTGAGCCGACGCTCACACAAGCCCTGAAAGACGCCGCAGTTTACGACGCGATTGCCAATCGGACGAGTGGCTTGGACCACCGCGTTTTAGCCGGCGGTGCGAACTTTAGCGGAGGTGAGGCGCAGCGGCTGCAGATCGCGCGTGCGTTCTCGCTGGATCCCTCCATCGTGATCTTTGACGAGGCGATGAGCGCGCTTGATCCTGTGTTGGAACGGGACATCGATCGGCATCTGAGGGGCCGCGGCTGCACTGCACTCATAGTCGCGCACCGGCTGTCGACGATCAGAGACTGCGATGAAATCGTGGTGATGGAGAAAGGACAGGCGGTCGAGCGCGGCACCCACACGACATTGATCCAGTCGGGCGATCGCTATCGTGACCTTGTCAGCAACTGAGGCCGTGTCTGGGGAAGGTGCGCGGTCGGTGGAGATCGACGGGCGGACAACCCTTGACCTTAGCGATACCGAAGGCGCGTTCCGCATCGTTTCAGGACAAGCCGTCGTTTTCGCCGTGATCGATGGTGATGAGCGGCGTCACCCGCTCGTCACGCTGGATGTTGGCGACGTGACGTTTGGAACGGCTGGTGCCGGTACCCAGGGCGTTCGTGTGTTTGCCATGGGGCTGGAGCGCTGCGTGCTTGTTCCGCTTTTGCCGGGCGCGGCCCCGCAGGGCGGCGGAGCGGGCGCCGATGTGATCGCCAGCAATGACCTTGAGCGCTGGATCACCCAGCTCTCACGCGCGATCGCTGACGTTTTGCCGGCAGAGTCGGTGATTCCACGACCCATCAACGCGGATCGTGGCGCCGACCATCTGACCAGCGGCGAGATCGTGTGCGGGCCGCATCGGCATCTCGCTTGGGTCATGGAACCACCGGCCGCGCTGTTGTTTGGCGTGGCGGAGGTGAGCCCGTCGTATCCTTTCCCCACCGCGGAAGGGATGCGAGTGACCGTGAT
>CAKZYH010000255.1 GCA_937884725.1 uncultured Paracoccaceae bacterium | reverse complement strand
GGCCGGCGCGTCTTTGCCATTGGCGGCAACGAGAAGGCGGCAAAGCTCTCCGGCATCAACACCGAGCGCCTCACTATGCTGGTGTTTGCCAACATGGGCCTTCTGGCAGCGCTCGGCGGTCTCATCTTTGCGGCCCGCCTCAATGTCGCCCAGCCCAAAGCCGGCCAGGTGGTGGAGCTTGATGTCATCGCTGCGGTCTTCATCGGCGGCGCCTCCATGCGCGGCGGTGTCGGGACCATCCTCGGCGCCGTTGTGGGCGCCTTCATCATGGGCGTTCTGAACAACGGCATGAGCCTTTTAGGCGTCGGCATCGACTACCAGCAGATGATCAAAGGCGTTGTTTTGCTCGCCGCCGTGATTTTCGACGTGCTCAACAAACGCGAAGGCTAGTTCAGCCCAACATTTAGCGTGGACATGGCTGGCATGTTCAGCCACCGTCCGCGCCACAATAAAAGCGACTCGAGGGAGAGCCCCCATGAAACATCTCATCGGTGCGGCAGCAGCCGCCGCGCTACTCATCGCTGGCACAGCCGCCAGCGCCCAAGACGAAGTTGTCGAGGACATCCACTTCCTCATTCCCGGCGGCCCCGGCGGGGGCTGGGACGGCACCGCCCGCGGCACCGGTGAGGCGCTGACCAAAGCGGGTATCGTCGGCAACGCCTCCTTTGAAAACATGTCCGGCGGCGGCGGCGGCAAAGCCATCGCCCACCTCATCGAAACCGATGACGCCGGCGTGCTGATGGTGAACTCCACCCCCATCGTCATCCGCTCGCTCCAGGGCGTCTTCCCGCAGTCCTTCCGTGATCTGACCCCGGTGGCCGGGATCATCGGTGACTACGCTGCCCTTGTGGTCCACACCGACAGCGACATCGACGACCTCGGCGAACTCATGGCGGCCGACAACGTCGCCATCGGCGGCGGCTCGGTCGCGGGCGGCATGGACCACCTGGTGGCAGCCCTCGTGGTGAAAGCCACCGGCGGCGACCCCGTGGGCGTGAAGTACATCCCCTACGACGCGGGCGGCAAAGCCATGGCCGGGCTCCTGTCGGGCGAAATCGGCGCGCTCTCCACGGGCCTCTCCGAAGCGATCGAACTCGCCCGCCAAGGCGAAGTGCGCATCCTGTGCCTCACCTCAGAGGAACGTGTGGACGCCACGCCCGATACACCGACCTGCAACGAAGCCGGCGCAGAAGGCGCAACGTTCGTGAACTGGCGCGGGTTCTTCGGCGCGCCGGGCCTGTCGGACGAGCAAGCCGCACAATACCAAGAAGCACTCGCCGCCATGTACGAGACCGACGCCTGGGTCGCCGTGCGGGACCGCAATGGCTGGGTCGAAATCTTCAACTCCGGCGACGACTTCACGGCCTTCCTTGAAGGCCAAGAGAAGGAAATCGGCGACCTCATGCGTGAGCTCGGCTTCCTCTAAGCACCAGACAATCCCGCCCGCCGGCGCTTTTCGCCGTCGGCGGGGAGGGGTCGTTGGGCGGGGAAGGGTCACCCATGGGCAAATTTTTCAACAAAGACCGTGTGGGTGGCCTCCTCCTGCTGGCGTTCTGCGTAACCTACGCGCTGCTCAGCCAAGACATCCGCTTACTTCCGATCCAGGCCCGCGCCGCCTTCAACGCGCGCACCATGCCCGAGATCTTCGCCGTCTTGGGCGTTGGCTTATCGCTCTTGGTGATCGTCTTCCCAAGCTCGCGCGAACCCATCAGCCTGCGCCAATTCGCGCTCGGCAAATGCGCGCTCTTCCTCATCCTCATGTCGGCCTACGGCTTCACGGTCCGCCCGCTCGGCTTCCTGCTATCCACCAGCCTCTTTCTGATGATCGGCTTTGCGATGCTCGGCGAGCGCAACGTCTTGAAGCTCGTCGCCGTCGCGGTGCCCATCGTCGTCCTCTTCTGGTTGCTGATGACCCAGGGCCTTGACGTGTTCATCGAGCCGCTCCCCGCGGTCCTGCGAGACTAGCCCATGCTTGACGGCATCCTCATCGGCCTTACCACGGCGCTCTCGCTGCAAAATCTCGCTTTCGTCATGATCGGCTGCCTTGTCGGCACGTTCATCGGCATGCTGCCCGGCCTCGGCCCCATGTCGGCCATCGCGCTGATGATTCCCATCGCCTCAACGCTCGATCCGGCGGCCGGCATCATTCTCATGGCCGCGGTTTACTACGGCGCCATCTTCGGCGGCTCCACCTCCTCCATTCTCATCAACGCCCCCGGCGTCGCCTCTACAGTCGCCACATCTTTCGACGGCTACCCGATGGCGAAAAGCGGCAAGGCCGGCAAAGCCCTCGCCATCGCGGCCTATTCCTCTTTCTCAGGCGGCGTCATCGCAGCCATCTTCCTACTCCTCGCCGCGCCCTACCTCGCCAGCGTCTCGCTCGCCTTCCAATCCACCGACTATTTCGCGCTGATGGTGCTCGGCCTTGTCGCGGTGGCGGCGTTTGCCGGCTCCGGCGGCCTCGTCAAAGCGCTGCTGATGACCGTCGTCGGCCTGATGCTCTCCACCGTCGGCACCGACCAAACTCAAGGCGTCCCGCGCTTTACGCTCGGCATGCTCGACCTCATCGACGGCATTTCCTTCCTCCTCCTCGTCATGGCGACCTTCGCGCTGTCAGAAGCGCTCCTCGCCATCATGCGCACCAAGGGCGGCGACACCGACGCCAGCCGCAAACAGGAGCGCGATGCCACCCGCGAGCTTGGCTCCATGGCCGTCAGCAAAGAGGAAGTGCGCGAGATGGTGCCGGTGATCGGCCGCTCGTCGGTGCTTGGCTTCATCATCGGCGTGTTGCCGGGGGCAGGGGCCACCATCGCCTCCTTCCTCGCCTATGGCACCGAACAACGGCTCGCGGGCGCCAAAAAAGGCAAACTCTTCGGCAAAGGCTCAGTGCGCGGCCTCTCCGCGCCCGAGACCGCGAACAACGCCGCTGCCACAGGCTCGTTCGTCCCGCTTCTCACGCTCGGCATTCCAGGCTCCGGCACCACAGCGATCATGCTCGGCGCGCTGATCGGCTACGGGATCCAACCCGGCCCGCGCCTTTATCTCGATGCCCCCGACGTCTTCTGGTCCGTCATCGTGTCCATGTGGATCGGCAACATCGTCCTTCTGATCCTGAACCTCCCGCTGATCCCCTACATCGCGCGCGTCCTCGCCATCCCGTCGCGCTTCCTGCTGCCGCTGATCCTGTTTTTCTCGCTGATCGGCGTCTACTTCGTGTCCTTCAACACGTTCGACATTCAGCTGATGGTGATCTTCGCCGTCGCCGCCGTGACGCTGCGCATTCTCGACTTCCCCATGGCCCCGATGATTCTGGGCTTCATCCTGGGCGGCATGATGGAAGAGAACCTGCGTCGCGCACTGCTCATCAACGACAATTCCTGGTCGTTCCTGTGGGAGCGCCCGCTCACGCTGAGCATTCTCGTGATCGCCGCCTTGGTCCTGATCGTCCCCATCGTCCTCCCCATGCTCCGCAAGAAAAAGACAGAAATGCAGGGCGACTAAGGTCCTCAATTTCGGGGCACGAACAGCCCCCATCGGCCTAGGCGCCTGATTGTCGGAGCCGTCGTCGCGCCCCCTGAGAAGCGAGGCGTGGGTGGGCCGTCAAGGGGCCGCAGGCCGGCTTTGCCGCTTGCCCTTGATGGCCCGCGCACGCCTTGCCAGGGGGATAAAGCGACGTCGGCTTCGGCAATCAGGCGGCCCTGATTGTTGGTGAGTGAGAGCCCGCCGGAGGCCCGTTACGCCGCCTCGTCCTTGCGTGTTTCAGCCGCTTTCGCAGCGTCCCACCGCCGATCCCACTCATCGGCATCAAATGACGTCACATCAACCCCATCGCGTTTCGCGCCAGCTTCAATATGCCGAACCCGCCGCGCAAACTTAGCGTTGGTGGCGGTGAGGGCGGTATCTGCATCAATCCCCGCATGGCGCGCAACGTTGACGAGCGTGAAGAGCAGGTCCCCAAACTCCGCCGCGATGGCTTGTTTGTCGCCGGCGTCGGCCGCAGCGGT
>CAKZYH010000254.1 GCA_937884725.1 uncultured Paracoccaceae bacterium | reverse complement strand
CGCGGCTGGGTTGATCGCGTTAAACGACCGGGTCAACAATGAAGGTGAGGCAGACGCAGCTTGGTCTTCGCGGCGCCGTTGACCTTCGATGAAGCTGCACGATTGACCTGAATCAGAGGGTAGCTTTCGTGCTCGACGCCGTACACAGCATCCTCAGCGATGCCCCTACCCTGGCAATTTTCATCACTGTTTCGGTTGGATATCTGATTGGCCGGCTGACCATCGGTCAGTTCGTTTTGGGCGGGATCGCCGGGACGCTGATGTCAGGCGTCGTAATTGGCCAGATCGGCATCGATGTCGATACGAACATCAAGAACATCTTCTTTGCGCTGTTTATCTACGCCGTCGGCTATCAGGGCGGCCCGCAGTTTTTCCATGCGCTGAACCTTCGAACGCTCAATCAGCTTTTGTCGGCGTTCGTCATGTGCCTTGTCGGGCTGCTCTGCGTTCTGACGGCGGCCTGGCTGTTTGACCTTGATCGCGGGACGGCGGCCGGCTTGGCGGCCGGGGGGCTGACGCAGTCGGCGGTTATTGGGACCGCGGGCGATGCCATCGCGCGGCTCGATTTGCCCGCCGAGACCATCAAGATCATGCAGACCAACGTCGCTGTGGGCTACGCTGTTTGCTACATTTTCGGCAGCCTTGGCCCGATCATCGTGGTGACCTGGCTCATCCCGCGCATCATGAAATGGGATGTGCGGCAGGAGGCCATCAAGCTCTCCAAGCAGCTTTCGGGCGGCAAGGGCGAGCTTGAGCCTGGCCAGTTCCACGCGCTGCGGCCGGTGGCAACGCGGCTTTATCAGGTGGACGCGGACCTCAAGGTCGCCGGCAAGAGCGCCATCGAGGTCGACCGGCTGCTTGACGATGCCGCGATCGAGGCCGTGTTGCGCGATGGCAAGACGATCCCGTTCGACGACGCGACTGTTGTGGGTGTGGGCGATGTGGTTGCCGTGAGCGGGAAGATGCCGGGTTTGCAGCGCTTGACGGAGACCATCGGCACCGAAGTCCCCGCCCCCGCTGACTTTGACCTGGTGGAGGAAAACCGCGACGTCGTCCTCACCAACCGGTTCCTCAACCGCAAGACGGTCGCCGAGATCCACGCCGAGACGAACATCGAAACTCGGCATGGCGTGTTCATTGTGAGTGCCAGCCGAATGGGGCGCGACCTTGAGGTGTCGCCCCTGCTGCGCCTTCACACCGGCGACGAACTGCGCCTTGTAGGCCGCACGGCGGATCTGGACCGAGTGCAAAGCGGCCTTGGCTACAAGATCTCCATGGCGCCGGTCACCGACTTCATTTTTTTCGGGCTTGGCCTGACGATTGGCGTCCTTCTCGGCCTGATTGAGTTCAAGATCGCCGGCATCCCGGTGACCATCGGAACAGGCGGCGGCTGCTTGCTTTCGGGCCTCTTCTTCGGCTGGCTGCGCAGCGTTCATCCCCGCTTTGCGCCGCTTCCGGTGGGCGCATCCAACTATCTGCGCGACTTTGGGCTAGCGGTATTTGTCGGCGTTGTGGGGCTAACCGCCGGGCCGCAGGCGCTGACGACGCTTCAGGAATACGGGCTGTTGCTCTTGTTCTTGGGCTTTGCGGTGACGCTCGTCCCGACCATCACGGTGTTCTTCTTCTCGTACTACATCCTGCGGATCAGGAACCCCATCGAGGCGCTGGGGTGCGTGGCTGGGGGCCGCAGCGCAAACCCTGCGTTTGCGGCGCTTCTGAACCAGGCGGGCAACTCCACACCGGTGGTCACCTTCACGGTCACCTACGCCGTCGCCAACGTGTTCCTGACGCTGTGGGGGCCGATGATCGTCGGAATTATCACCACAAATCCCGCCACCTCGCCGTAGCGATCCAACAGACGGAGCGACCCAGATGCCAGACGGTGATTACAGCGAGTATGCTGGTCTCAGCCCGTTTGAACTCAAAGATAAGCTGATCGAGATCGCCACATCCGACCGCGAGCGGATGATGCTGAATGCTGGTCGCGGCAACCCGAACTTCCTGGCCACTGTGCCCCGTCACGGCTTTCTGCGCCTGGGCGCGTTCGCCTTGGAGGAGGCGGAACGTTCCTACGGCTTTCTGGACGCCGGGTTTGGCGGCCTTCCCGAGCGCGAGGGGATAACGGATCGCTTCCACGCCTTTTCCCGAAGCCATCCAGGCGATGCCGGGGTGAAGTTCATCGAGGCGGCGATCTCGTTTGTGGGCGACCGGTTGAACGTGCACCGCGATGCGTTTTTGCACGAGGCGGTTGCGGCCTCGCTCGGCTGCAACTACCCGACGCCGCCGCGGATGCTGCCGATCTGCGAAGAAATCGTGAAGGTTTATCTAGAACAGGAGATGGGCGGGCCGAGCTTTGGCGCGGACGATTTCTCGCTGTTTGCCACCGAGGGCGGCACGGCGGCGATGACGTACATCTTCCAGACCATGTCGCTGAACAAGCTGATCAGCGCCGGCGACAAAGTCGCGCTGGGGACACCGATTTTTTCGCCTTATCTGGAGATCCCCGTCCTGCCCGAGTT
>CAKZYH010000253.1 GCA_937884725.1 uncultured Paracoccaceae bacterium | reverse complement strand
CGAGCACGACCGACCCAGCGATGCGCCGCAGTCGGACCACGCGCCTAACGGACGCCCATCACATGTCGAGGTCGGAATATGCAGTTGAGACCATGTGGGCGCTGATGACGTCATACACGTTAGACCAGGCCGCGAGCTGGGCGCGGCTCGCCCCCAACCGACGCAGCGTCTCCAAAAACGCCCGACCGACAACCTCATAGTGTCGAGGCTCAACAGCATAACCCACATGACGGCGAGCCAAACTCACAACTACCCGACGCAGCGTATCGGTATCTTTTGCACTGTCGATGATGACGGCGAACGTCGCGACGAACTTGCGTGTCATGTCTGATCGATCGTCGGGAAAAAGCGCGCGCAGGTCCGGCTCGATTTCGAACAAGATGTCATAAAACAGCCTGCCAGTCCGCTCAGCCCCCTGCGCAAAGGCGGGCCGCGTCATTGTGATGTGCTCAAGGTCGGACGAGGTGAAAAACATATCGTACGGTATCAGTTCTGTGCGCGGCGGGGAGGTTAGCTCCAGCTCAGACCTGCGACAATCGAGCGATGCGGTGCGGCGCTTGACGGTCGGCCCGAGCAGCGAGAGCCATGTGGGTGCAACACAAGCGCTCGCCAGGCGCTGGAGCACGCTGATACAGTTCTGATACGTTTTGCGCAGCGCACAGATACGAAACTGATGCCTACCGGGGGTAACAGTCGATCCATGTGGCGACAAGCGTCTCAGTGAGAGAGCCAGCTGACATGCGGCAATGCACCGATCTGGAGAGCGAGATCCTGGAAGCGCTCGATATGGCCGCCGTGCTGTTCGACGCCGACGGCCGTTGCGTCTTGTCCAACGCCCGCTTCATCCGGACCTTCTTTGCTGATGACGAACCGCCGATCCCGGGCGAAGACATTGCGGCGCTCTGCTTGCGCATGTCCGCGCAAGGACACAGCGGCGATGCCGCATCTGCCGCAGAAATTGACGCCTTCTGTGTTAATGCCATCCGCGGCTACGCACGCGACATGGAACTCGCCACGAGCAATGGCGGTGTCTTTGCCGTCACCTCCAGTCCCACATCCTCGGGCGGGTGGCTCGTTACGCTGCGCGACACAGGGCGCGACCGGCTTGGCGAACAACGCGCGCTGCAGATGCTGACAGATGCGTTCGATGGCGCGGACATGGGTGTGCTGTTGTGGGATTCCGCTCTCAGGGTGCAGCGAGTGAACAAAGCCTGGTGCCGCATGTTGGGCGAGGTGAGCCACGGCAGGTCCATCCTTGAGGACGATGCGCTTCGGATCGAACGGGGCGGCGTCGGTCGGATTGATGAAACACCGCGTGAGGCCGCCGAGCGGACGGTCGCGCGCATGCATCGCGAGCCAACCCAGTATGAGCTCAGGAAGCGCGGCGGGCGCTGTATTCAGATCGCGACCTTCCCGACCCAGTCGCGCGGCGTGCTCGCCACAGCCATCGACGTCACGGCCCGCCGTTCGTCCGAAGCACAGGCGCGTGACATGCTGGAGGACGCCGTCGATGCGCTCGGTGAGGGCGTGGCGCTTTATGATCGCGATCTACGGCTGAAGATGAACAACCGCGCCTTCCGAAGTATTGTCTTTAAAGACCTGCCGCTCGGCGCTCCGGGCATGCCGTTGTTTGAGGAAGTCAGCAACGTGCTTGACGCGGGCATCATTGCGGTGCCGGAAGGCCAAACACGCGAATCGATGCTGGCGTGGGTCCAACAGATGGTCGCAAGCCACGCCAAAGACGTGGAACTGCCGATGGCGGATGGCCGGATCATCGAAGTCTCGAACTCGCAAACTCCCCTCGGCAGCTACCTCATCTCTATGCGCGATATCACCGCGCGAAAGGAAGGCGAGCGCGCCGCCCGAGAAGCCGACGACTTGGTGCGCACCATTGTCGATGCCAGCCCGACCACCTTTCTGGTGAGCCGCGTCGAAGACGGCAAGATCATCTACATGCCCGAAGAAACGCGAAAGCAATTCGGTGATTTGAAGACGACCCAAGATTTTTTTCTCGATCCGTCCGACCGTGATGCCCTCATGGAAGAGCTTCTTACCACCGGCCAACTGACCGAATACCCGACCCGCTACCTTCAAAAAGACGGCTCGATCATGCACGGCCTCACATCAGCGCGGGTGACAGAGTACAAGGGCGAGCAAGTCATCGTGTCGAGTACGCGAGATGTGACCGAACAGCTCGCGATCCAAGCTGAACTTGAGCGACAAAAAGAGATCGCGCATCAGAACGAAAAATTCTCTGCCATGGGAGAGTTGCTGGCCGGCGTCGCGCACGAACTGAACAATCCGCTGTCTGTTGTCGTTGGCTACGCGCTGATGCTGCAAGACAAGCTCGATGGTCCGGTCGAGGCGCGACAGGTTCGGGAAATCTCGGTCGCAGCCGAGCGCTGTTCGCGGATCGTCAAAACGTTCCTCGCCATGGCGCGGCAGCGGCCCGCAGAGGTCGTTCCCGCCGATCTCAACGAGATCATCACCGTCGCAGTCGAGGTCGCAAGCCACGGGCTGCACAGCGGTGGCGCCGAAATCGTACTCGACCTTGCGCCAGACCTGCCGCTGGTCCCGGCGGACGCAGACCAGTTCGTTCAGGTCTTCATTAATCTCGTCGTCAACGCCGAACACGCGCTCAAGGCCCGTGGCACTTCCGGAAGGCTCGCGATCCGTAGCCGCCACCAAAGCGACACGAGTGAAGTCAAAGTCACGTTCACCGACAATGGCGATGGGATTCCCGTCGCGATGCAGTCCCGTGTCTTTGAACCGTTCTTTACCACCAAGGATGTCGGCAGCGGCACCGGGATTGGGCTCGCCTTTTGCCATCGGGTGGTGACGTCCCATGGCGGTCGGATCAGTGTCAGCTCAGAGCCGGGCCGTGGCGCTGCGTTCGCAATCACAGTGCCGGTCTGTACCGGCGACGCTCTCCCGGCTGAAACCAATCACGTTGTAAGCCAGTCATCCTCGGAAGGATCGGTGTTGGTGGTGGATGACGATGCGAGCGTCCTGTCCATGATCGGCGATGTGCTGGCAAACGCCGGATACACCACCACGACCGCAGCGGGCGGGGAGGAAGCGCTCGCACTCTGCGCGCAGCAATCGTTCGACGCCATCCTGTGCGACATTCGAATGCCCGGGATGGATGGCCACGCGTTTTTCGCAGCACTCGACGACAGAGCACCGAAACAGGCGGCGCAGCTCGCTTTCCTGTCGGGAGACATGCTGTCACAGCAAGCGGCCATGGCTGTGCGGCAGTCCAATCGCCCAAGCCTCGACAAGCCGGCCACCCCTTCCGATCTCCTCGCTTTGGTCGAGCGGCTCATAGAGAAGAAACGATGACCGATCACCACACTCACATTCTCGTTTGCGACGATCAGGCCGCGCTCCGCCATATGGTCGCCGAGTACCTGACCGAACGCGGCTACGACTGCGGCGAAGCACAAGACGTCCCGACGCTCCGCGAAAAAATCGGACGCCGCCGCCCCGACCTGATTGTGCTTGACGTCCGCATGCCAGGCGAAGACGGGCTTGATGCGTTAAGGAGCTTGCGCGCGGAGCCAGACTCGCCACCGGTCATTATGCTCACCGGGGTGTCTGACCCTATCGACCGGGTTGTCGGACTGGAGCTGGGCGCTGACGACTATGTCGCGAAGCCCGTGGACCTGCGCGAACTGGAGGCGCGCATCAAAGCCGTCCTCAGGCGCAGCGAGCGGTCCCAGGAAAGCCCCGCAGCAGAAGCCCCGGAAACGGTGACCTTCGGTGATTTCACGCTGGATGTCGCAGCGGCGCAGCTAACCCATGCCGACGGTCGCACCATCGAGCTGACCGCCATGGAGTTCGCACTCCTCAAGGTGTTCGTCCTGCATCCCAACCGGGTGCTCAACCGCGATCAATTGCTCGACCTCGCGCACCACAGGGGCTGGGAGCCATTTGATCGCTCCATCGATCTGCGAATCTCCCGCCTGCGCCGCAAAATCGAACCAGACCCCGACCGCCCACGGTTCATCCGCACCGTTCGAGGGATTGGCTACAAGTTCTCCAACGCGCCAGCCGAAACCTAACGCCTGTCCGCACCGCGGTGTCACGCCGATACAGTTTTGGTACGATCCAACACATGACTGATACAAAATAGGGTCTTCACGAGTCACTCGCTGATACACTGGATTCTTAGTTTTTTGCTTCATCGACGGGGAATGTCCCCCGTACGAAACATCAATTGAAGAGAAAAACTATGCCAGTATTGAATGAACCCTTCCGAGACAATGTGTTTGATCAGTTGCTCGCTGAGCCTCTGGTCGATGACAGCGATCCTGACCTGCCGCCCCCGCCCGATGGCGATCGCCCCAGTGGCCAGGACGACAATGACGCTGTCCCAGCCGGCGCGGTCTCGGTCGGCGGGTCTGCTGACGGCACCAGGGATGACCCCTCCTCGGACCACTATGAGGTGGATGAGGTGGTGTACGAGCTTCCAGTCGATGACGGCGACCCGGACCTGCCGCCCCCGCCCGATGGCGATCGCCCCAGTGGCCAGGACGACAATGACG
>CAKZYH010000252.1 GCA_937884725.1 uncultured Paracoccaceae bacterium | reverse complement strand
CCGTGACAATGACCTCAAGATCAGCGAGCTTCATAAGGGAACTTTCGAAAGGACGTAAGCGTCCGTTGAACCCGACCTAACGCTTGCCGCTAGTGGGGGCTAAGTGTCCACCATCGATAGTGGACACTGTGAGGCACTCTATGAGTAGGCGGAAGAAGCGGTTTTGGGCTGACGAAGAGAAGCGGGAGATTTGCGCGCAGGCGACGACGCCTGGGATGTCGGTTGCGCAGGTGGCGCGTCGTTACGCGGTCAACGCGAACCTTATTTTCAAATGGCTGAAGGACCCGCGGTTTGCGCCAGAGGCTGATGCGCGCGATCAGGAAGCGACGTTTCTGCCGGTTGAGATCGAGGCGGATGCCGTCCACGAACCCGCACCAATCGACGTGGCAATGCCCTTTCCATCTGCCCCTCTGTCGGCCAGCCGGGTTGATATCACCCTGTCAGATGGCCGGCGCATTCTCGTCGAGGGTCCGACCGCGCTGACCTCTGTGGTCAGCTTGGTGCAAGGTCTGTCGGTTTGATCCCTGTCCCGAGCAATACGCGCGTCTGGCTGGCGGCGGGTGTCACGGACATGCGGCGGGGGTTCAACACGTTGGCGGCACAGGCCGAGAAGTTTCTGGAACTTGATCCCTATTCCGGACACCTGTTCGTTTTCCGTGGACGACGTGGTGATCTGTTGAAGATCATCTGGTGGGACCAGCAAGGGGCATGTCTGTTCAGCAAGAGGTTGGAGAAGGGTCGGTTTGTTTGGCCCGCTGCAAAGGACGGCAAGATCAGCGTCACGCCAGCACAGTTATCGATGCTGCTAGAAGGGATTGACTGGCGGATGCCTCAAAAGACATGGCGTCCGCTGAAGGTCGGATAGAGTAATAAATTCAGCACTTTGAGCGCTTTGGGGATTCACGTTGTAGCGCTGATCCGCTATAGGATCAGCGATGCTGAAGGACCTTGATATCACGCCGGATGACCCTGCAGAGCTGCGGGCCGTGAACCGTTTATTGGCGGATGAGGTCAAGTCACAGGCGCTCTTAATCGAGAAGCTGAAGCACCAGCTGGCAGGCCAGAACCGTCATCGGTTTGGTGTGCGTTCAGAAAGCCTCGACCAGCTCAACCTGACCTTCGAAGAAGATGTGGCGATTGCTGAGGCTGCATCCGAACAGAGGCATCCTGAGACGCCACCCGCTGTAGACTTGCCTCCGCGCCAGCATAGCCGCAAGCCCTTGCCTGATCATCTGGACCGGCATGATCAGGTTCTTTCCCCCGGTGAGGACTGCACGCGCTGCGGCGGCAAGCTGAAGGCGCTCGGCGAAGATGTCACCGAAGAGCTTGAGTATGTTCCGGGGCGCTTCGTTGTGAATCGGATTGTTCGCCCGCGCAAAGCTTGCGGGGGCTGCGAGGCGATTGTGCAATCACCGTTGCCGTCACGCCCCATCGAGCGCGGCAGGCCCGGCCCTGGCCTGCTGGCGCATGTGCTGGTCAGCAAATATGCGGATCACTTGCCGCTTTATCGCCAAAGCCAGATTTATGCCCGCGAAGGCATCGATCTGGACCGCTCGACGATGGCGGATTGGGTAGGCCGGTCAACAGCGCTCTTGGAACCTCTGGCCGATGAGATCGGGCGAATGGTCCGGCGTGGTGATGCGCTCTTTGCCGATGATACGCCGGTGAAGATGCAAGCACCCGGTCATAAGAAAACCAAAACGGCGCGGGTTTGGACCTATGTTCGCGATGAACGGCAATGTTCGGGGTCATCACCGCCCTGCGCGTGGTATCAGTTCACGATTGACCGCAAGGGCGAACATCCGGTCAGTCATCTTGCGGGCTACAAGGGCTGGGTGCATGCCGATGGATATTCCGGCTTCAACGGCCTATTCGGCGACAACAAGGCCGGGGAGATGGCCTGCATGGCCCATGTCAGGCGCAAGTTTGTCGATGTCTTTGCATCTCAGGGTAATGCCATTGCCGAGGAAGCGATCCGGCGGATCGCGGAACTCTACGCCGTGGAGAAAGAGGCGCGTGGCAAATCGCCCGACGCGCGTATCGCACTGAGGCAAGCACGGGCAAAACCGATCTTCGATGATCTGGAAGCCTGGCTACACGCGCAGATGCCCAAAATCTCGGGAAAGTCGCCATTGGCCCAGGCCATCCGCTACGCGCTTGGCCGGATCCCAAAGGCGCGGGCATACCTTGAGAATGGGCATCTGGAGCTCGACAACAACACCGCCGAACGCGCCGTCAAACCTGTCGCCATCGGTCGGAAAAACTGGCTGTTCGCAGGCTCAGAAGGTGGCGGCAAAGCCATGGCTATCGCCTTCACCTTGATCGAGACCGCAAAGCTCAACAACGTCGATCCCCAAGCCTGGCTCACTTGGGTTCTCGCTCAAATCGCCGACCACAAAATCACACGCCTCGACGAGCTCCTCCCCTGGCGTTGCGCTGCTCAAGCAGCGTAACAAGCATCACACCTGTTCAACAGGTCGGGTTCAACGGACGGGCACTTCTTTTCCATAACCAAGTATCCTTACTTCTGGGTCTCCGGCAAACAAGGGGCGGTTCACTAGCTCGGATTGTGCAATACTGGCTTCGGTCATAGTCGGTCTCCTTTGCGGTGTGGTTTGTTGCAAAACCACTGTAGGGACCTGAGACCCGGCTATGATCACCTGCTGCGCATTTTGGGGGCTGCGCAGGCAATCATAGCCTCTGGACCAGCCACATTCCGAAGGTGTTATGGGCCTGAGTTCATCGCTGAGGCCGTCAGAGATTGGATCAAGGCGGTTGGAGCCAAGACCGCATACATCGAGCCTGGATCACCTTGGGAGAACGGATACTGCGAAAGCTTCAACGGGAGAGTGCGGGATGAATTGCTGAACGGCGAAATCTTCTACTCCCTAAAGGAGGCCCAAATCATCATCGAAAGATGGAGGACCCACTACAACACCAAGCGACCACACAGTGCATTGGGTTACCGCCCACCAGCGCCTGAAGCCATCGTCATCATGGACCAAAGGCCAATCATGCACTAACTTTTAACC
>CAKZYH010000251.1 GCA_937884725.1 uncultured Paracoccaceae bacterium | reverse complement strand
CACATCGTGGCGCCGCACATGGCCGAGTCCATGCGGTTGCACAGAGGAACGCCATCGAACGGATAGATCATCAAAAGCATGATGACCGTTGAGCAGAAGCAGATTGTGTAGACCGTCGGCGCGATCCGTTTTCGCACGTGCGCCGGTATGAAGAACATCGATATTGTATTGATGAAGAAGGGCTGCATCGAGATGTGGATGTAGCCCAGCATCGTCAGCACTTGGTTCATCGGCGTGCCGCACTGGTCGACGTAGAGGTACGTGACCGCCTGCAGCATTTCCATCAGCGAGAAGAAGCCAAGGCACGACGTGATCTCGATGGGCTCACGGCGGATCATCGCATAGACGGTCGACCCGATGCCCACCGCGGCCACTGCTGCAGACGCTTCCGCTGACCAACACATAACGGACCTCGCCGATAGACTTCTCACCGCTGGCGCGCGCAAATCCGCGAAAAGCGCCGCGCGGAACCTTGCCGATGTGAAACGTCGGCGCAACCGCGGCGGGTCAGTTTTGCGGACGATTGTTGCGCGCTGGCATGGATTTGAGCCAGAAGCGCGCCCGATTGCCCTTTTCGCTCAGTATTTTCCCTTCGCGTGCCTGCCATGCTCTGCCACGGTGCGCGGAAGAGACGGGGGCACTATGGCAAGCCAAACGGATACAGTGGACGAGGCGCCTTCGGGCGGGGCGGGACAGCCGGAGGCCACCAGAGCGTTCGCCAAGACGTCCTCAGCGCTTTTCATGATCCTGGCGTTCGCCATCGCCGTCTTCCATGTGATTGCCAACACGCTGGGGACGCCGCTGCGGGATCTCATGCGCGCGCTTGCCGAGGCCGTGCCGGCCATCGCAAGCCCCGCGCTCGCGCTCGGCGCATGGTTTTCCGATATCGCGACGCTCTCAACGCTCACGCTATGCGCGATCCACTTTGCCGGCTTCGCGCTGCTTTGCTCGATGCTCTACCCCACGGTTCGCCTGTCCTCCGAGCGCGGTCAGAGGATGGTGTTTTTGTTCGATGTGTTCGTCGGCCTTGCCATCGCGGGGTCGGCCCTTGGGCTCGCGGCCAGCGAAAACGCCATCTACGACCGCGGCGTGACGCTCATCACCCGTGAGTGGATCATGGCAGGGATCGTGATTATCGGTGCCATTGAGCTCACGCGCCGCACGACCGGGTGGATCATCCCCGCCCTCATTGTGATCGCGATTTCCTACCCGACCGTCTGGGGCGATGACATTTCAGGCGTGTTCCGCTTTGCGGGATTGTCGGTTGAGACGGTGGTGTTCCGCTCGATCTATTCCGATGAGGGGATGTTCGGCTTGATCGGGCAGATCTCGGCCACCTTCGTCTTCATGTTCATCCTGTTCGGTGCGTTCCTGATCCGCTCCGGCGCCGGTGAATTCATCGTCGATATCGCCCGCGCGGCGGCCGGCAAATATGTGGGTGGGCCTGGCTTTGTGGCCGTCATCGCGTCTGCGCTGACAGGCACGATCTCGGGCTCGGCGGCGGCCAACACCGTGTCCACCGGCGTTTTCACCATTCCGCTGATGCAGCGCTCAGGCTTTCCAAGCCGATTCGCGGCGGGTGTTGAAGCGGCGTCCTCCACTGGCGGTCAGCTAATGCCGCCGATTATGGGCGCGGGCGCGTTCGTGATGGCGAGCTACACCCAGATCCCGTACCTCGACATTGTCGCCGCCGCGACGCTGCCGGCGTTCGTCTATTTCTTCTCGGTCGCGCTGTTTGTGCGCATTCAAGCCAAGAAGTCGGGCGCTGGCGGGCTGCCCTCGGAAGAGACCGCGTGGCAGGTGCTGAAGCGCGGCGGCCCGTCCTTCCTCATCCCCATCGTGACGCTGATCGGCCTCCTCATCTGGGGCTTTACGCCGACCTATGCCGCTGGCTTTGCTATTTTGTCGGTCATCGTCGCCTCATGGATTACGCCGCGGCGGATGGGGCCGAAGGCGATTTTCGAGGCCATGATCCTCGGCTCGCGCAACATGGTGACCCTTGCGGTGCTCCTGATTGCAGTGGGGCTCATCGTCAACGTCATCGCAATGACCGGGATCGGCAACACCTTCTCGATCATGATCGAGGGCTGGGCAGGTGGCAATTTGCTGATCGCCATCACCCTCGTTGCGCTTGCCTCGCTCGTGCTTGGGATGGGGCTCCCGGTGACGGCCGCCTATATCGTGCTTGCGACGTTGTCGGCGCCAGCGCTGCGCGATCTCATCCTGGCCTCCGCGATGCCGGCGGCTGAGATTGACGCGGCCACCATCCAAGCGATGGTCCAAGGCACGCTTGACCAGACGCTGGCGCTCTTCTTCTCCCTCGCTGATCCCGGCGCGCTCACCATGCTCGCCGCGCCGATGGCTGAGCCGGACGCCGCTGCGCTCTACGCCAAGCTGCCGCCGGAGGTGCTGGACCAGATCTACACGGCTGCCCGAGGCGATCTCGATCCGGCCCTTGTCACCGGCGCGTTGTTGTCGGCGCACATGATCGTGTTTTGGCTGAGCCAAGATTCCAACGTCACGCCGCCGGTGTGTCTGACGGCGTTTGCGGCGGCGGCCATCGCCAAAACGCCGCCGATGTCGACCGGTGTGGTGGCGTGGAAGCTCGCTAAGGGCCTCTACCTGGTGCCGATTTTGTTTGCCTACACGCCGTTCCTTTACGGCACGACGGACCAGATTATCGTGATCTTCTTCATCGCGTGCCTTGGCGTTTTTGCCCTCGGTGTCGCCATTGAAGGATACTTGCAGGCGCCCGTCCCCTGGTACGGTCGCGCTGGCCTCGCGGCCGCGGGGGTCGCGCTTATCTGGCCGGGCGAAACTTGGCTCAACGCTGCAGGGGCTGTGGCCGCTTTGGGCCTTGCAGCGGCGAACATCATCGCCGCACGAGGTGGCACGCCGATTGCCGAGAAAAGCGCGATCTGATTAAAGGCGCATGGTTTCAAGGAGTTCCCACGCATGCCCATCGTCAACCGCTTTCACGACCTCAACGACGAGATCACGGCCTGGCGGCGGGATCTGCACGAAAATCCCGA
>CAKZYH010000250.1 GCA_937884725.1 uncultured Paracoccaceae bacterium | reverse complement strand
GCTGTCGAGACCCGCTCGCTCCGCCCAACCGCGAACGATCCGAGCGTAGTGGCGGCATAAACCCGTCCACTTTTTCGGGGCAAGATCAGTCAGCTTTTCTATGTGCGACCCGTTCCTATACTCCGACGGGCAAGGCCCGGTTTGGCGCCTTCCGACCTGCGTACGTCAGGTCGGAGTGCGACTCGAGAGAGTCAGGCGTTAGCTGCTTCGCGAAGCGAGCGATAGCCGCCCGCGCTGTCAGCAGGGAACGAAGGGGCGGGTCGTTTTGCGACTGCTCTTCAGCCTCGCCCGCGTCGGGAACCGGGGCGAGCAGCGATATAGCGAAGTCAAGATGTGCAAGCACACCGTCAAGCATTTCCGGCGACGCCCTTGTGAAGCGCTCCTCCAGCGCATCTGCGTCTGCTGTCGCCGGATGATCCGCGAGGTCCGCGTCAGGATTGCTTTCTCTCAGGATCTGGCCGCGTAACCGCTCCAGATCTTCGTAGATGACGATGGCGACGTCCCTTCCCATTGCGCTACCCGAGCTCGCTGACACGGCATGCGTCCGCGCTGCCGCTCGGAGCACCACCTCAAGCAAAGTGAGCAGCACATCCACTCCTGGAATGGGAGTGGATGCCTGTCTGGCCCATCCCCGCGTTGTTCAATCGACGCGGATGATCAATGGCCGGAGCCCTCCACTCGGATGCCTACAAGCGTTTTCTCAAGGCGCTGGTGGCGTTTCGCGTGGATCGATCCGTATCGCAGGCGGAACTCGCGCGGCGGCTGGAGCGCCCCCGTCATGGGTTGCCAAGAACGAACTCGGCGAGCGCCGGATCGATCCAATCGAGCTCGCCGAGATCGCAGTCGCCCTTGGCGAGAGTCCGCGAGCGATTTTCCAGATCGTTGAAGACACCGTTGCGATCTTCGATGAGAACAAGACGAAGCGCTGATCAAAGGCGGACGCCGCGGCCGAACATCGGCGGGCTTTTGGCTAGCTTGGATCCTCGTTCGATGATTCGCTCGGCCGAGTATCCTCGTCCTCCAAGACCTGCACCGATAGGCTTGTGCCGGAGGCCAGGCGCTTCGCGAGTTGCTCGATGAAGCCCTCAAAGCGTTCGCGGCCGAGCGCCTGTGCGGCGCGCCGATCCTGTTCAGGGAGCGGCGGGGTCATGGTCAGGTAATAGCGAACAAACAGGGCCAGGGTTTCGGCAGTGACGGTGAGGGCGCGCTCCAGCCGCTCGGCGCGCCGGTCAACCCGGTCCAGGCGGCGGAGGATAAGCGCATCGCGTCGCTCTTCAGCTTCCGGCGACAGGAAGGCGGCGAGCGCAGCGTCAACGATCGCTGCCTTGGTCACACCAGGCCGCTGCGTCGCGTGGTCGAGACGCCTCCACACGTCACGTGTGATGTGGACGTTGATGCGCGGCTTTGCCATTCGCTACAGGCCCGGCAGAAGATCGTCGTCCGCCTGATCCATCGCGTGCGCTCGGCGGGCGTTGTCAACGGCTCGTGACAGATCCCGCAGGCGCTGGCCGTCCGCTGGATCGATCTCATCCTCCGGCAGCTGCTCCGGGCCGTCGCCGCTGACCTCTATCGACGGCGCAGCGGTTTCGATTGTCGGATGGCGAGCAGGACCGCCCTCGTCTTCCAAGCGATTCGCATCGGTCGCTTCCGACAGGTGGTGCTGAAATTGACCAGCGTGACGTTCGGCCCAGTCGTCGGGTCGCTTGGCAGGTCTTGCCGCACAGTCTGTGGCATTCGGCGGAGCGAGCCTGCGTTTGACGAAATTCTCGTCCTCGAAATAGCGTAGTTTCTTGGCCCGGATTGGCGGCGCGCCCGCCACGAGCACCAACTCATCGTCTGGAGGTAGCTGCATGACCTCGCCGGGTGTGAGGAGGGGCCGCGCCGTTTCCTGGCGCGAGACCATCACGTGGGCGAGCCAAGGCGCCAAGCGATGCCCGGCGTAGTTCCGCAGCGCACGCAGCTCCGTAGCCGTGCCGAGTGCGTCGGAGATGCGCTTGGCCGTGCGCTCATCGTTGGCAGCGAACGCGACCCGGACGTGGCAATTGTCCAGTATGGCGTTGTTCGGACCGTATGCCTTCTCGATTTGGTTGAGCGACTGGGCAATCAGAAACGCGCGCACACCGTACCCGGCCATGAAGGCCAACGCGGATTCAAAGAAGTCCAGCCGACCAAGCGCAGGGAACTCATCGAGCATCATCAGGACGCGGCGTCGGCCCGATGCCTCTGACAGCTCCTCGGTCAGCCGCCGGCCGAACAGGTTGAGAACGAGGCGCGCGAAGGGGTATGACCAAGAAAAGTACGAAGGCGCCCCCACGAGATAGCGCGCCGCCCGACGGAAGGCGTCGATGAGGTCGGCGATCCGCCAGTCGCATGC
>CAKZYH010000249.1 GCA_937884725.1 uncultured Paracoccaceae bacterium | reverse complement strand
AAGGCAGCTATGGGCGGAGCGTCAAACTTTGCAAAGTCCGCTTTCTGCGCAGCGCCGGCCTTGGGGCATAGCTCAGCGAAAGACCGCTTCCCTGAAGGTTTTTCGATGCGGGTCGGGGTGCAACATTTCCTTTTTGCGGGGCGTGCGGCCCGCGTTGACAAACCTCGGAAGGAGGAAGCCGCGGGGGCTGGTTGCGAACCTATGGAGAAAGAGCGCTGGCAGGTTTGGCTGACACTGCCATGCGCGCAACGTCGATCATGTTGGGTGTGCCAGCAGCAGTCGTTTTCGGCAATCTTTGTCGCGTCTGCTCCCTAGATTGGACGCTGAGAACGCAACGCTGACCGACATTTTGGATGATGATCGCAAACAGTCTTGGCCGACCAGCCAATGACGATCGGAGCATTTCGAAGGATGGGGCCAAGCATCGGATCATGCTGCCTGCTCCCTTGGTGGCGCGCGCGACATTGGTTTCTGGCCACGCCGGAAGATCTCGATGATGCGCATAGGGCCGCCACAGCAGCGGCATGGCTCGCGCAAAGTGAGAGGGGTGGTCTCGGGTTCCGGCTCAGGTTCAGTGGTTTGTTCGGTGCGTTGAACATTAAGCAACACTCTGATCTTCGTGATATTTGTTTTACGCGACGCACTGGCCAGCAGACCGTAATGGCGGATGCGGTGGAACCCGTCAGGGAGGACATGGATCAGGAAGCGGCGGATGAACTCTGGCGTAGCCAGGCGCATGATCTTTTGACGGTCACCGCGTTTGATCCGGTAGTCCTTCCAGCGGAAGGCCACGGTATCGGCATCGGCGCTGATCAACCGATGGTTCGAGATCGCCACCCGGTGGGTATAGCGGCTCAGATAGGCCAGCACTTGCTTGGGCCCACCGAAGGGTGGTTTGGCATAGACCACCCAGTCCGTTTTGCGGAACGGGGCGAGCCACTCAGCGAACGCATCCACTTGCTTCAAGCATTCAAGATCGCCAAAGAAAGTGAGCTGGCCTGCACGGTGTAGCTCGAGAAGGCCTTCCAGAAACAGGCGTCTAAACAGCCGCGCCAGCACGCGTACATGCAGGAAGAACCCTGGCTTGCAGGCCACCCATCTGATGCCACCTGGCGACAGGCCGCCACCGGGGACGATCATGTGGATGTGCGGATGGTGCGTCAGCGCCGAACCCCAGGTATGCAGGACGCTGGTCATGCCGACCTTCGCGCCAAGGCGCTTGGGATCGGCGGCGATAGCCATCACGGTTTGCGCTGATGCGCGGAACAGCAGCCCATAGACCGCCTTCTGGTTCCAATAGGCGATGCGGGCGATCTCGGCTGGCATCGTGAAGACGACGTGAAAATACTCTACGGGCAGCAAGTCTTCGGCCCGCGCTTCCATCCAATCGCGTGCGGCTTGACCCTGGCACTTGGGGCAGTGCCGGTTCTTGCAAGAGTTATAAGCGATATGATGGTGATCGCATTTGGTGCAGGCGGCCACATGCCCACCGAGCGCTTCGGTTCGGCAGGCTTCAATGGCCGACATCACTTTGAGTTGGCCGAGACTGATGTGACCCGCGTTGGCCCGTCGATATGCGGGGCCATATCGTCGAAAGATGTCAGCGATCTCCAGCTTCGGGCGAGGCAACCGCCCCGACCGCTACTCCAAACCTCGCCTGACGGTGTGATCCTGCAGCTTCTCCAACATCTCGTACGGGCTGACAGTGCCGCGAATGGTCTTGGTCGCGACGTGTGTATAACGTGCCGTCGTGCTGAGTTTGGAATGCCCCAAAAGTACCTGGATCACCCGCACGTCCGTTCCAGCCTCAAGCAGATGCGTTGCAAAGCTGTGGCGCAAGGTGTGCAGCGTAGCGGGCTTGTTGCTCCCGGCCATATGCTTGGCCGACGTGAACGCCCGGTTCAACTGGCGCGGTGACAATGCCATGATCTTTGGCTTGCCTGGAAACAGCCAGCCCTCGGGCCGTGCTTCGCGCCAGTAATCACGGAGCAGATCAAGCAGGGCAGGTGACAACATGGCCTTACGATCTTTGTCGTTCTTCCCCTCGTCGACATGGATCAGCATCCGGTCGCTGTCGATGTCAGAAACCTTGAGATTGCAGACCTCGGATGCCCTCAGCCCCGCGCCATAGCTGATCCCCAACGCCGCGCGATACTTGAGCCCCGGTCCGGGCACCGCTGCCAATAGGTCGCCAACCTCCTCGACGCTCAAAACAACGGGCAGCTTCTTCGCCTTGCGCCGGAACTGCATGTAACGCTTCATCTCTTCGCGCCCGCAGGTCATGCCGAAGAAGAACCGCAGTGACACAATCCTCGCATTGAACACGCCGGTCGAGACGCCGCTATCGGTCATGTGAAGCTGATAAGCCCGCAGCTCGTCTGGTGTCGCTGTATCGGGCGACCGTCCAATGAACTCAGCAAAATACCTGACCGCCCTGATATGGGCCTGCTGGGTCTTCGGCGACATGCCACGAATGCGCATATCCTCGATCATCCGCTCTCGTAGCGGGGTCGTCTTCTTTTCCTCTGTCATGGGAACCTCCTGTCATCAGATTGAGAAACCTCAATCGTCAGACAGGTCAGCAAAATCCCTAAATGGCCGGATCAGAGATCAACACTGGCCACAAGCGCCATTGCCGCGATAGCGGCTTCGTCCTTCCACATCTTAATGCCGACGCTACGCTTATGTCTGCTGACCATATGACAGGAAGGATGCAGAATGCTGAATGGCGAGACAGTGGTGTGTATCGGTGGATCGGGTGGCATGGGCCGTGGCGTTGCAAAAGCAGCTTTGGAACTTGGGGCTGTCGTGGTTGTTACGTCGCGATCCGCGACCAAAGCGGACAAAGCTGCAAATGAATTGGGCTGCAGAGGCGAGCCAATAGATATTTACGACGAAAACAGCGTGTCCGACTTCTTTGAGCGGGTCGGGCGCTTCACTCATTTGATGATGACAGCGGGAGCGGTCGGGCGCTCTGGTTTCAGCGAAACACCCCCCGGCGAAGCAGAGCGGTTCATGCAAGGCAAGGTCTGGGGCACGCACAGATGCATCTGGCAAGCCAAGGATCAAATGGACGAGGATGGATCGATAACGCTCATCACTGGTGGGTACTACCAGATCATCGATGACAAGGCTGGTCACGTTCACACAGCGTTCAAAGCAAAGGAAGCGATGGCTCAAGTCGCGGCAGTCTCTTTGGCGCCGATAAGCTGCAACGTGGTGCGCCCCGGCTTCATCGACTCGGATTTGTGGGCTGATATGTCTGATGATGACCGTGAAGAACTCCGCCGTGTCGAAGCCGATCGGACGATGATTGGGCGCATAGTGGAGCCCATCGAACTCGGTCGTTTTGTAGTAGCACTCATGCAGACGCCTATTGTTACAGGAGCAATCATCCCGGTTGATGGTGGACGACACCTTTCGGTTGCGAGTTAGCAGCGACGCAAGTGTGAAGCGGACTTTCTTAGGCAATCTGCGAAGGTACGCTTTGCCCCGCATAGCAGACCTTCACCCGTTTTTTTTCTGCCCATCCTACCGCGCCTCTATCGCCTCCAG
>CAKZYH010000248.1 GCA_937884725.1 uncultured Paracoccaceae bacterium | reverse complement strand
GGAGCGCGTGTCCATGGTGACCCTCGATAGCCTGATCGAGCGCTACGGGATGCCCGCCTTCGTTAAGATCGATGTCGAGGGTTTTGAGATCGAGGTGCTGTCCGGGCTATCGCACCCCGTTGCGATGGTATCCGTCGAATACCTCCCGGGTTTTGCGAACCTCACCCATCAGGTCCTGGACCGGCTTGGGGCTCTCGGCCCCTACCGCTTCAACCCGATCGTCGGCGAACGGTCAGACTTTCTATGGCCGGACTGGCGGCCTGCTGCGGCAGTGCGCGAATGGCTCGCAACGCTGGCGCCCGACGCATCCTCAGGCGATCTCTTCGCCAAGCTCGACCAATAGCACGCGGGCGCGGCACTCGGCAGGCGCCGGCACGCCCGGTCAGGAGCTGCCCGATCTCGGCCGCGCTGCCACCCGGACCGCGAGGATGCCTGGCAAAGCGCAGACGAGGAACGCCACGCCAAACGCAACGCTTGCGGCAAGCCCTTCAGCCGCACTCGCCCCGGCGAGCGGCAGTAATGCCGCTGCCGCGCCCTCGCGCAGCCCCCATCCGCTGACGGAGACCGGGATCAACATCGCAAAAAGTATCATCGGCACCACGATCACTGCCGTCGCCGGTGGTAGCGTCACGCCGATTGCGGCGGCACAACACGCAAATCCCACGATGTTGCAAAGCGCTGTGCCGACGCTCAGCAGAACCTGACGTCCCCGGACCTCTCGCGCAGCCAACGCATGCAGTCCCGTCGCCCAAAACGACGCCAAAGCCCGCCCGACGCGGCCCGGCAGCCGCAGTCCCGGCAGACCAAGCAGCACCAACGCGATCACACTGCCCACCAAGCCGATCACCACCGGCGTCAGCAGCCAGCCAGGCCATGCGAAAACGCCGGGTACAATCAGCGACCCCACCACCGCGACGCCAAAAATGGCGAGAAGCGCGATCTGACCCGCCAGCCGCTCAAACAGCACCGCCTGGCCGGACGACACCAACCCCGCCTGCGCGCGCGAGCGCATCGCCCGACCAGCGTCTCCCAGGACGCCCCCGGGAAGCGCCTGGTTGACCATTTGGGCGAGGTAATACTCCCGCAGCGCAGTCCCGCGGTCGAGCACAATGCCAAGCTGCCCCGCGGTCAGCTGCCACCGAAACGCCGACAAAACGGTCTGCGCGGTCAGCGCCAAAAGGGCAGCCGCCAGCCATCGTGGATCTGCGCCGGCTAGATGCCGGATCGCGTTTTCACCATCAGCGACCCGCCAGACGAGCACCAAAAGCGCCAGGGCAATGACCGCGGGAAGCACCTTCACCGTTGTCTTGAACAGCGCCCGATCCACGCCTCAGCCCTCCGACCGAGCCGACGCCGCACTGAATGTCGTGAGGAAGCGGTCGCGCATCTGATCCATGGAGACGACTGGCGCATCGGCCGGCGGGATCAGCCCAGGGGACAAAGACCAATCGCGCGCTGCGCGTTCCACCAGATGCGCCGGACCGATCACGTGGATCGGGACGTCCGGCCGCTCGTCGAGGGCGATGAAGCCCGCCGCCTGGTGGTCGCCCACGATGATGAGAAGCGGCGGGTGATCCGCGTTACGGGCTGCATAGGACAGCACCGCCTGTAGCGCGTAGTCGACGGCAAGCCGGTACTGCGCACGCACCCTGTCCCTGTCGCGCCAGACCACGGTGGGCGTGTCGCCAGACGTCGCCATAGCGTTGAAAATCCGGCCGTCGCCGATGGCCTCCCACTCCACAAGATCTGGCACAGGCACAAAGGGCGCGTGTGAGGACCCCGTCGCCACTTGGACGAACCTGTGCCTGCCTTCGGACGATGCCTCCCGCAGCAGTCGGTCCAGCGCGTGATAGGTGAACTGATCGGGCATGGGCACCCAGTTGAAGCTCCGCCCCTCGTAGCCGAGATCGGCCGCAGCAAGGACCGTCTCAAACCCCATCACCGCGCTTTCAGGCCAGTCGAGCGTGATCTGCGGCATTACTGCGGCGGTGTGAAACCCAGCCTTCTGAGCCAGGTGAAACATCGTCTGCCGGCCCGATGCCAGCACCGCGCCGTACTTCGTCTGCCCGTCCACCCAAAGGCCGTTGGCAAATGTCGCGTGCGACAGCCAGCTCTGCCCGCCCCTGGTGGGCGCTGCGAGAATGCCGGAGGCTGTGGCCAGACCGAGCGCACTCAGCTCCGCCTCTGCGACGCTCAGCGTCGCGCGATGCAGATCGGCATAAAACGGCGTGTCGAGGCTCGTGCGGCCATAGCTCTCCACGAAAACGATAATCACGTCTCGGTCGATCAAATCGAGCATGCCCTCGGCAGTGGCAAACGGATCATTCGCCGCGGCCGTCTTAAAGGCCCGCAAATCAGCCAATGTCGCGCGCGCGAGCTCGTACCGTTCGATCCCATAACGGGTTGTGGAGGCCGCACCCGGTGAGTTCGCCGGCAAGGCCCAACGGTCCGGCGCATCGCTGACATCGGCCGCCGCAACCCCGGTCGAGACAACGGCTCCCGCAACCGCCATCCCCCGAAGCGCGGGACGGCCCGCAGCAGCGCGCGCCCAAATGCCTGTCGCCCACCACAGCAGGGCGGCAGTCAAGGCAGCTCCAACGAGCGCCGCCAGAGCTGCCAGCGCGGCCAACACCGGCCCGACGGCCCCCACCAGGAGCCTCATTCCAGCCTCTACTAACGCGAGATCTGCGACCGGGTTAAAGCCGCGGGACAGCGCCGTAAACATGGCGTAGTCGATGCTCTTCAAGGCGGCGATGATCACCAAAGCCGCCACCATGAGGGCACGCAAAACCCCGCCGCCCCGTCCGTCCCCCACCGCCAGCAGCGCCAGCAGGATCAACGGCAACTCCAGCGGAAAGGCTGTCAGCCTTGCCCACGTCACCGCTTTGGGTTGGTCCGGCAAAACAAGCGTGACGTACAAAAGCGCTGCCGCCGCCGTCAGCGCGACTGCGGATCGGAACGCGGACCGCCTCACCGGCGCGCGTGCCAAAGCCACAGGACGTCGCGGCCAAATGACCAGCACAACGCACCGGCCGCTACGAACACACTCGTCGTTGCGATGGGATCCGGCAGACCAGGCACCTGCAAACCAATCAGCGTACCGATCTGAAGAACGCACACCGCTTTGCGGCTAAAGCGCTGCGGCAACGGCCGCGCCAGCCAAGTCCACCGCCCCGCCAGCGCCATGAAGGCATAGCGCGGCAGCGCCAGGATCAGGACCGCAACACCGGCAGCGCCAGTCGCCCAAGCGTTGAGCGCCAGGACGAGCGCAAACGCTGCGTCCACCTCCACATCGAACCGGGCACCAAAGTCAGACACGCGGCCCTGACGGTGAGCGAGCCACCCGTCGATCCCGTCGAGCCCGAGCGCCGGAACCGCCACGATCAGCACCGCCCATTCACCGAAGGGCGCCATGACGGGCGCAACAAGAGCAGCAGTCAGCACCAAACGCGCGAGCGTGGTCACGTTGCACAAGCCCATCGTCGGGTGCGGATAGCCCCGGCGCATCAGACCCACCGACAGCGTCGCGGCCCCAAGATAGGCAGCGAGTGAAACCGCGATCGCGACCGGCTCGAACCCGACTACGAGCAAGGCCACGACCGGCACGACGAACGCGCCGAACCACGCAGCTGCGATGAACTGCACGACCGGATCATGAAAGGCAGGCTGCGCCGCGCTGACAGGGCGCGCATGCAAATCGGCATGAATATCAGACATCTCGCCCGTTTTAGCGTTGTCACAAATCTTTCAACATTCTCGCCGACCGTCTGACTGCGGCTAATCGCAGCCGGTGCGCTGACGCTCACCAGGGGGTGCCCCGGCTCACGTGATCCGCCAAAGTGGTGCGAACAAGATCACGGCACGGGGAAGCGACAAGCGTGGACTGGGATGAATTTGGAGATTGGGGCAAGGCGATATCGACCTGGGCGGCCGAGTACCATCGTACGATCCGCGACCGCCCCGTCCGCGCACAAACCGAGCCTGGCGAAATCGCCGCCCAGATTCCGGCCGCACCGCCCGAACACGGCACAGCGATGGACACCATCTTTGCCGACTTTGAGCGGATTGTGATGCCGGGCATGACCCATTGGCAGCACCCCCGCTTCTTCGCTTACTTTTCAGCCAACGCCGCGCCACCGTCCATGCTGGCCGAGATGCTGGTGTCCACCATCGCCGCACAGTGCATGCTGTGGCAGACCTCGCCCGCGGCCACCGAGTTGGAAACAGCTATGATCGACTGGCTGCGGCAAGCCGTCGGGCTCCCGGATGGATACACCGGCGTCATCCAGGACAGCGCATCGTCAGCCACCCTGTCAGCCGTCGTGACAATGCGCGAGCGCGCCACGGGCTACACCGGCAACCGGCAGGGTCTCTTCGGCAAGCCGCACATGCGGATCTATTGCTCCGACCAGGTCCACAGCTCCATAGACCGCGCCATCTGGGTGGCCGGGATCGGGCAGGACAACCTCGTCAAACTGCCGGTCACAGGCGCCCGCCACGGCCTCGATCCAATGGCGCTGGCAGAGGCGATCGCGCGCGACCGCGCGGCCGGGCATGTCCCCGCCGGCATCATCGCAACGACCGGTGCGACGGGCATTGGCGCCTCGGACGATCTGGGACCCATCCTCGACATCGCGCGCGCCGAAAGCCTCTACACCCACCTCGACGCAGCGTGGGCCGGCGCAGCCATGATCTGCCCAGAAATCCGAGCCGATTTCTGGGCCGGAGTGGACGGCTACGACAGTATCGTGTTCAACCCCCACAAATGGCTCGGCGCGCAGTTCGACTGTTCGGTCCAGTTCCTGCGCGACCCCACTCCCCAACTCAACGCTTTGAAAATCGAGCCCGAATACCTAAAAACCACCGGGGTTTCGGTGCACAACTACTCAGAGTGGACGATCCCGCTTGGCCGTCGTTTCCGAGCGCTCAAGCTGTGGTTCCTGATCCGCAGCTACGGCCTCGAAGATCTGCGCACCCGACTGCGCAACCACATCGCGTGGGCATCTGAACTTTGCGAGACCTTGCGTGCGACCGATGGCATCGAGATCACCAGCGAACCCATCTTCAGCCTCTTCTCGTTCCGCTGTGATGGCGACGATGCGACGCAGCAACGCTTGGTCGATGCCCTCAACAACGACGGCCGCATCTACGTCACCCAAGGAAACTTCCAGGGAAACCGTGTAATTCGGTTCCAGGTCGGCCAGTTCGAGACGACCCGAGACGATGTCCTGATGGCGGCCGATGTCATTCGCGAGGTGTGGTCTGGCACTTCTTAGACGATAATTGACATCGCCAGTCGTCCACTAAAGTTGACTACTTCCAATGAAAGGTTCAGGCTCGCCACAAATGTGACGAAAATGTGCCTGCATGGACCATTGCTGTCACGACAAGACCGTGGTGGATCAATGCTCTATCTCGACCAGCCGAACACCGGCAGCCACGCCATCATCAGCCCCGAAATGGCGCTGATGGAAGGCCGCATCCGAACGTCCAGTGTGGACGATTTGCGATTGTTCGAGCGGGCCTTCCCCATGGACCCGCAAGTTGTCATCGCAGTCAGCCAAGAGGTCTTGGCCCGGCGTGGGGTCGACGGAACGATGTCGCCGGGCGCTGCCCGCACCCTGCTGTCTCCCAAAGAAAAAACTGATCTCTACTTTAAAGAAATCCTCCCCAAAGTCTTCCGTGCCGACCGGGCCGGCGGCTTTATCGGCAGCCTCTACTTCGTGATCGAAGGCGCCGGGGACTATACGGTTGACGTACGCCCCAGCGGCGTCAACGTGACCGAGGGCAAAGCTGCCGACGTCACCAGCCAGACGACGATCTCGATGCCCACGTTCCAGGCGATCCTGCGCTGGGAAGCGCTGGAAGACTCGGGCCAGATCGACGAGACACGGATCGTTACCGACGAGGAACGCTCCGACGAATTGTCCGACGACCAGCTCGAAATGGTGGCCGGCGGAAAAGGCCGCGGTGGTGGTGGCGGCTGTGGCGCAGAAGGCAGCGCCGGCACGGGCTGCGGCGGCGAAGGCTGTGGCGCGGACGCTGGCGCGGGGTCAGGCTGTGGCGGTGCGGCCTGCGTGACCGCCGCAGGAGCAGGCTCAGCCTGTGGCGCTGACGGCTGCGGAGCGGCGGCAGGCGTTGGAACAGGGTGTGCCGCGGCAGCATGTGGCGGCGCGGCGTGCGCAGCAGCCGCCTGCGCTGCCGATGCGTGTGGCGCCGACGCTTGCGCCGGCAACGCCTGTGGGGCCGCGGCAAGCCCTGGCGGCGCCTGCGGCGGCCAAGCCTGCGGCGCCGACTTTGCACCAGGACCCGACGTTGGCCCATGCGCGGTCAACGTCCTTCCGGTGGTGCCCTTCATCTGAATGAAAGTCAGCGCCGCTGTTAACGAAAGGGCGAGCAGGCGGCGCCAAGACAACCCGTTGACCGCACAATCGCAAAGGGAGATGCGACGCGCGCCATGGCGGTGCTACCCACCAGACTAAACCCCGCCTTGTGGGCGGCAGACCGCTCGCGTGTCGATCCAGCGCTCGGCGAAGTGGCGCTCGTCGTCATGCCCTTCTCCACGATCATGTACCCGTCCATTGCGGTCGGCCAAATCCAAGCACAGCTTCTGGCGTCCGGCCTCTCCGCCTTCAGCGCCTACATCAACGTGGAGTTTGCGGAGCGCTTTGGCATCCAGCCCTACGAGCTGATCGCCCGCCGGCGCGGGGTGGACGTGCAACTGGGCGAATGGCTGTTTGCCGAGGAAGCGTGGGATGGCCCACCCGCGATGGACGAGGCGGCGTTCTGCGCCATCGCCGAGGCCGAAACCCAAACGCTGCGCACGGTGTGGGACGACCCGCTCACTGCAATCTTGGACACAAGGCGCACGCTCGTCCCAGCGTTCTTGGACACTTGCGCACACACCCTTGCAGCGCGGTCCAGCCTGCGCGCGGTAGGCTTTTCCTGCATGTTCTCGCAGACGCTGCCCTCCATCGCGCTCGCCCGCCGGCTGAAGCAGCTACGCCCTGACATCAAAGTCGCCTTCGGTGGCCCAAGCTTTCACGCCGATATGGGCCGCGAATACATGGAAGCGCTCCCATTTGCCGACGCAGTTTGCCTCGGCGAAGGCGACCGCACCGTCGTCCCGCTGTTCCACGCCCTCGCCGCGGGCCGAGCGCCCGAGGGTCTGGGCGATGTCCTATGGCGCGAAGAGCTAGGCGGCGCAATCATCGACGGTGGCCCACCCGACCTTGCCAACGGCACCGACCTGGACGCCCTGCCCGACCCAGAATATGAGAACTATTTCCGCGCCTTGCGCAGATTCGGCTTCCTGAACAACCCCGACCTCGTCAACCGCCTCTACCTTCCGGTCGAGACATCGCGCGGCTGCTGGTGGGGCCAGATCAAGCACTGCACCTTTTGCGGCCTCAATGGCCTCGGCATGACTTATCGTGCCAAAAGCCCAGAACGCGCGCGCACCATCATAGAGGGCGCTTACACCCGCTGGGGCATCCCGCGGCTGATGGCCGTCGACAACATATTGCCCCAGCAATACTTCGACACCCTGCTGCCAGCCCTGCAAAGCGGCTCCTACGGCGGTGACATCTCGCTCTGGTACGAAATCAAAAGCAACATTTCGCGCAAGAAAGTCGAGCAGCTGGTCGATGCTGGCGTTGATGAGATCGTGCCAGGCATAGAAAGCCTGTCGACCAACATTTTAAAGCGCATCGACAAAGGGGTGACCGCGCTCAACAACGTCTTCGCCCTCAAGATGTTCGGCGAATACGGCATTAATGCGGGATGGGGCATGCTGATCCGCGCCCCTGGCGAGCGCGCGGAAGACTACACCGATATGGCGACCCTGATCCCCAAGATCGTCCACCTGCAGCCCCCCTACGGAGGGCCAAGGCCGATCGAGATGCACCGCTTCAGCCCCTACCACGCGCGCGCGGCGGAGTTCTCAGACAGCCACACCCCGCAGCCCTGGTACGCTGGCCTGTTCCCAAAAGGCGCCGTCGCGCTCGACCGTGTCGCCTACTATTTCGATGCCGATTGGCGCGATGTCACCACCGAACAGGAGCGCGCCCCGCTGGTGGACGCTGTCTGGCGGTGGGTCGAGGCCTGGCGCGAACGGCCTGAACCGCCCCAGCTGTGGTGGCTGCCGCAGCCCGATGGCACAGCGCGGATCGCCGACACCCGCACCCTACCCGGCGGAACCTTCGTCCTGGACGTCGACGAAGCAAAGCTTTTCGCCACTCTCGCCGACCCGATTAGCCGAAGCGCCTACCACCGCGCGGCGGGCACCGCTGGCATTGATCAAGCCTGCGCCGATACGATCCTCGAGCGCTTCCTGAGCCACGACTTAGCCATCGAGATGGATGGCAAAATCCTGGCCCTAGCGCTGAGCGCACGCCGTCCCGCACAAAGCCTGCAGAGCCGCCGGCAGGTTCTGTCCCGCCCCGGCCAACAGGAGCAGATCGCCGCCGCCAAGGCAGCGCGCGAGAGCGCAAACCCGTCCGCAGAGGCTCAGCGAGGCGCTCATGTTTAGGCGCCGCGTTCTCGAAAAGCGCAACGAACCCGACGCGCTCGACGAGCTCCTCGTGGTGGTCAGCCCCCGCGCCTCGCTCGCTGTTGCAGCGCTTGCCGGCGTCGTGGCGATCGCCATAGCATGGAGCCTGCTGGCAAAGATCCCGGTGAAAGTCGTGGGCCAAGGCATCCTGATGCGCCCCGGCCTAGTCGTCGACGTTCAGGGCGATGAAGAGGGCCGCGTCGCAGCCGTCCTCGCCGCGCCTGGCGAACGTGTCAGCGCTGGCCAGCCGCTGCTGCGCCTCTCCAAAGTCGCCACCGAGCGCGAACTCAACCGGCTCAACATCGAGTTCGACATCCGGCGCGATTTTGTCGAGGGCCAAAACGCCCGGGCCATCGGCGCCCGCGCGCTGGAGACCGAGCTTGCCAACGCACGCCGCAGCACGCTGACACGCGAACTCGCCTCCCTTGAGGCACTGCGCGACAGATCCGTCGCCCAGCGCGGCGAGGCGGTTCGCCAACGCCGCGAAACGCTCGCCGACATTGAAGCGCTGCTGGAGCGACAGCGGGCCGAACAGCAAGACCGCATGGAAGGGATCACATCCCTGCGCAACCGCGGGGTCGCCAACAACGCCACCCTCATCAGCGCACTCACCGCGGTGACGGCATCGGAGATCGAAGCCGCCCGCACGGCACTGCAAGTCAGCGAGACGCGGCTGTCAGAGATCGAAATCGTCAACGAAGAACTGCGCCTGTTCCGCGAGATCCAAACCGCGCGCGCCGAGCTTTCGCAGATCGAAATCGAAGAGCAACGCGCCGAACGCGAGCTATCGCAGTTCCTGCAAGACCGGCAGCAGGGCCTTGACGAACTCGCAGCGCAAATCCGCGCCATCCGGCACGAACTCGACGCCGCGCGCGTCCTGGTGAGCCCCTTCGACGGCGTCATTCTGGAGATGCTCACCGCCGACAGCGGCCTCGTATCGGTCGGCTCAACCGTCGCCACCATGAGCATCGACGCGCAGCGCCCATTCCTGCGCGTGCGGGTCGCATCCGATGCAAAGCTCGGCACGTTCCGCCTGATCGTCAACGGCCTCACCACCCGCCCGATCCCAGCCAACGCGGAAGCCGAGGAATTGGTCGCATCGCTCGCCGAACTGGGTTTGGAAGCGGACCTCGCCCTGCGCGCCGGAACGACGCTCGCCGATGGTCCCGTGGACGTGCATTTCCTGTTCGACGCAAGCGCGAGCCTGCGCCAGCGCAAGGTCGTGGAGCTCCGCGACACCGAACTCTGGACCACCGCCGGCCGTCCCGCGACCGCCTCAGCAACGCTGCTGGGCGGTGAAATCCCCGACGTCCCACTGGCCCATCTGGGCTTCTTTCCCATTGGCCTTGGCAAACAAATCCTGCCTGGCATGGAGGTGCGCATCGACCCCTCCAGCGTTCAGCGTGACCGCTTCGGCTCGCTGGTTGGCACAGTGACCGACGTGTCAGATTTCGCCGTCACCGATGAGGGACTGCGCCGCACGGTCGGCAACACTTCCGTCGCCGAAGCGCTCAGCGCTGCAGGTGCCGTCATTCAAGTGGACGCAACCCTCACGTTGGATCCCGACGACCCCAGCGGCTTTGAGTGGACGTCGAACAGCCCCGACTTCGCCATCACCGAAGGCACCACCACCACCGCCGACGTGATCGTCGAAAAGCGCCGACCCATCACGTTCGTGCTGCCGCTTTTGCGCAGCTGGTTGCTGGGTGAAAGCAGCACCGTCGCGCCCATCAACGCGGCGGCGCAATGAGCGTTGTCGAGCAAGCGCTCGACAGGGCAGCGCCCGCCAAAGGTCGGCTGAAGCAGTCCGCCTGGCCCAGCCGGCGCCGACGGATCAAAACTCCATTCGTCCAACAGCTGGAGGCGGTGGAGTGTGGCGCGGCAGCCCTCGGCGCCATCCTCGCCTATCACAAGCGCTGGGTGCCGCTGGTCGAGCTGCGCCGCCAGTGCGGGGTATCCCGCGATGGATCCAAAGCGGCCAACGTTCTGCGCGCAGCCCGCCGCTATGGCCTCACCGCGAAGGGCCTCTCTAAAGGAACACAGAGCATCAAGGGGCTCAAACCGCCCTTCATCGTGTTTTGGGAGTTCAACCACTTCCTGGTCGTGGAGGGCTTCGACCGCGAAAAAGTCTTCCTCAACGATCCGGCCGTCGGCCACCGCAGGGTCAGCTGGGCGCAGTTTGACGAGAGCTTCACCGGCGTCGTCCTCGCCATGGAGCCTGGCCCCGAGTTCGAGCCTGGCGGCACACAACCCTCGCTCATCAAAGCCCTGTGGTCGCGCACAATCGGCTCGCGCCAAGCCCTCCTCTTCATCCTCATCTGCGGCATCATCAACATCGTTCCGGGCCTTGCCGCCGCTGCCTATGTGCGCGTGCTGGTCGACGAAGTGATCGTCGGAACGAATGTCAGTTGGCTCCGCCCCATCATCGTCGCGATGGTTGTCACGCTCGCCTTCTCGCTGGCCTCGCTCGCGCTCTCCAACCTCTTCACCCGCCGCATGGCGATGGCGATGGCAGCCCGGCTCCAGGGCCAGTATGTCCGCCAACTCCTCAAGCTGCCGTACCATTTCTTTGCCCAGCGCTATGTCGGCGAGGTGGTGGCGCGCGTTGCCATCAACGATGCGCTCGTCGCCCTCATCGCCGGCCAGCTGGTCGCCGCGCTGGTGGGCGTTGTCACGATGGTCGCCTTTGGCCTGGCGCTCCTCACCTACAACCCACCGCTCACGCTGATCGGCCTCACCGCCACCGTCGCCAACTTCCTGCTGCTGCGCAGCGTGGCCGAGCGGCGGATGGAGGCCAACCTTGCCATCGCCAAAGAGCGCGGAAAGCTCGACGGCATCACCTATTCCGGCATTCGCTCCATCGAAACGCTCAAAGCCAACGGCATGGAAAACGCGTTCTTCGAAAAGTGGGCGGGTCAGTTCGCGCGCACCAACATCGCCCGCCAAAACCTCCAGGTGGACAACCAAGTCTTCGCCATCCTCCCAACCGTCACCAACACGCTCGTCAACCTCCTGACGATGGTGATCGGCGCGCTCTATGTCTTGGAAGGCGAGATGTCGTTCGGCGAGCTGATGGCCTTCAACGCGCTGATGGCGCTGTTTTTAGGCCCCATCTCGCAACTGCTCACCCTTTCGGTCGAAATCCAACAAATCCGCGGCAACGTCGCCCGCCTCGACGACGTGTTATCCGCCGAGACCATCGACGACCGCCGCAAACGCCTCGCCGACGCAAGCGAAGACGCCACCGCCTGGGACACCACAAAGGGCCGCCTATCGGGCGCCGTCGCGGTGAACGATCTGGCCTTCGGCTATCAGCCGTTGGAGCCACCCCTCATCGAAGGCTTGTCCTTTGCCATCGGGCCCGGCGATCACGTCGCGTTTGTTGGCGGCTCCGGCTCGGGCAAATCCACTGTCGCGAAGCTGGTGGCTGGTCTCCTCGAGCCCCGCGCGGGCGGGATCACCTTCGACGGGTGTGCCGCCCACACCATCGACCGCGAAACCCTCGCCGCGTCCATCGCCTTTGTCGACCAGGACATCCACGTCTTCGCCGGCACGATCCGCGATAACCTCACCCTGTGGGATGACACGACCCCCGACGAATGGCTGATCGATGCCCTGCGCGACGCCGGTCTCCACGATGACGTCATGGAGCGGCCGGGCGGGCTCGACACCGAGGTGGCCGAAGACGGCCGCAACTTCTCCGGGGGACAGCGCCAGAGGATCGAGCTCGCCCGTGCCCTCGCCCGCCGACCCAGCCTCATCATCCTCGACGAAGCCACCAGCGGCCTCGATGTCGTCACCGAAGAAACAGTGATGGCGCGCCTGCGCCGCCGCCGCTGCGCCGCGCTCATTGTTGCCCACCGCCTATCGACCGTGCGCCACGCCAACCACATCATCGTCATGCAGCGCGGCCGCGTGGTCGAAACCGGCGACCACGACACGCTCTGGCGCGAAGGCGGCCTTTACCGTGAACTGGTGCGCCATGAAGGATGACGCCGAACACGGACAGGAAATCGTGCAGCTCACCATGCTGGACGAGCTGCCACTGGCGGGCACCCAACAGTCCGTGCGTGTCACCGAGGGCTTCGCCCACCTCTACGTCTGCCTCCACGACGAAGCCGGGCGTTTGGGCCTGCCGCACTACATCGCAACGCTACGGCCCGGCGACATCGCGATCGCCATGCCGGACACAGTCGGTCCCGATGGCCTCCGCGCAACATTATCGCTCGTCGCACAGGCCCCACTCACGCTTACCCAACCGCGTGCCGTCGGCGCGGTCCCGGACATCACCTGGCGTGAGGCCGTGGCGTGGTGCCAAACGCTGGCCCGGGACCTCGCGCAACTCTCCCCCCCTGGCGTTCCGGTCACAGCCGACCCACCGGCAGACGTTCAAGTCGCCGCCGGCGACGCATTCAGACCCGCTGGTTCCGCCCTCGCGCTTGTCTCCCTCTCGAGCGGCGAGGCGCAGCTTTGCGGCGTTGACAGCGCGATCTGGCGCGCCGACGATAACCCCATTCTGGTCAACCACGGCGGCTGGCTCGTCTCCGGCGAAGACGGCGCCCTCGCCAACCTTCAGCCGCTCCCCGACGAAGACCAACGTCGCGGCGCAATGCCGGCCGCCCATCAAACCACGGAACTCTGGCTCGCCGTCCGGCAGCACCACTTGGCGACGGAGCGCGCACGCGAGACCGCGCGGCTCGCAGCCGCCGGCGAGCGCCATCGCCAGGAGCTTGCGGGCGCCGTCGCGGCACTGCGCTTCACCGACAGCGACACGGCGCGCAAAAGGTTCAGCACGCCCTCCGACCCGCTGGCCGCAGCCCTGATGATCGCCGGCGATGTCCTTGGCGTCCCCATCGATCCTGCCGCGGCCGGCCCCGAAACGCTGCACTCTTCCGAACGCGTCAGCCGCGCGCTGGAAAAATCCGGCGGACGGGCGCGCCGCGTCAACCTCACCGGCTCCTGGACCACGGGCGACGCCGGCGTCATCCTCGCCTTCGCCCGCGACGGCACACCCCGCCTCTTCGTGCCGCGCGCCCACACGCTCAACCTTCGCCTCGACTATGAGCGGATCGACCTCGACACAGGCGCTCAAAACCCCGTCACTCCCGACGACATCGCTGACCTCCAGCCCTCCGGCTACTCCTTCATCGCAGCGCTCCCCGACGTGCGGGACGAGAAGAAAAAGGCCAACTTCCTCGCGCTCAGCCTGTTTGCGATCCGCCCGCAACTGCCAGACATGAAGGTCGTCATGGCGCTGATCTTGGTCAGCACAGCCCTGACGCTCCTCGTGCCTGTGGCGCACTTCATCATCATCGATAAAGTGATCCCGAACGACGAGCGCGCCCTCCTCATCGGCATCGGCATCGGGGTGGCAGCGCTGACACTGTGCACGTTCGCTTTTGGGATGGCCCAGTCGTTCGTTAACTTGCGCATCCAGTTCAAGCTGCACGAGCGGTTGCAGGCGTCCATCATCGACCGGCTCATCCGCCTGCCGAGCACCTTCTTTCGCACCTACCCGACAGGTGAACTTCTCAAGCGCGCGCTGATGATCACCGACGTCGCCATTGGCCTCCTCGCGACCGCCTCCAGCGCGCTCGCCGCCGCCATCGGCATCGTCCTCATGCTGGCGCTGTGCTTCTACTATTCGACCAAGCTCGCCTTCCTCGCCCTCGCCTCAGCGCTCGCCGGCGCGCTGGTGACTGTGGTCTCATCCTTCCTCATGCGCCGCCGCAACATCGACATGCAGCTGCAGGGGGGGCGCAACCTTGGCGTTCTCATGCAGCTCATCCAGGGCGTGTCAAAACTTCAGGGCGCAAGGGCGGAGGAGCGCGCCTTCCGCCGATGGGCGGAGGGCAAGGGCGAGCTCTTGCGCATGGAGTACGCCAACGCCCGCATCGGCCACACCGCATCGCTGCTGACGCTGGCTGTCACCACGCTCTCGACCATCGCCCTGTTCGCGGTGGCCGGCGGAATGGCACTGGAAAGCCGCACTCTGCAGTCGCTCGACCCCCTCGCGGCTCCACTCCTCACCATAGGCGTGTTCTTCGCCTTCCAGCGCGCCTTCGTGTCCGTCGGCCAGTTCATGGCGGATTTCTTCATCAGCTTCGTGGACGGACACGAGCAGCTCCTGAAGCGCGAACTCGTCCGTCCCATCCTGGAGGCCGACGCCGAGATCGCCGGCGACCGCGTCGACCCCGGCCCGCTCAAGGGGCGCGTGGAGCTGCGCGGCATCCACTTCCGCTTCACCCCCGCCGGCGCACCGGTGCTGCAGGACGTCAGCCTCGACGCCCACGATGGCGAGTTCGTCGCCATCGTAGGCCCATCGGGCGCCGGCAAGTCCACCATCGTCTCGCTGCTCCTCGGGTTCGAAACCCCCACCGCGGGCGTGATCCTCTACGACGGCCAGCCGACCGGATCGCTCGATATGCGCACCGTGCGCCGGCAGATCGGCGTGGTGATGCAGAACGAAGCCATCAGCGGCGGAACGCTCTACCAGGCCATCGCCGGCGCCAGCGCCATCAGCTTCGACGATGCCTGGCTCGCCGCCCGCGATGCCGGCCTCGCCGACGACATCAAGGCCATGCCCATGGGGATGATGTCGCTCTTGCCCGAAGGCGCCGGCACACTCTCCGGCGGCCAGCGCCAGCGCCTCTCCATCGCCCGCGCGCTGGCACAAAACCCGCGCATCATGATCTTCGACGAAGCCACGTCAGCGCTCGACAACCGCTCCCAAGCCATCATCGTGGAGAGCCTCAGGCGCCGGCAAATAACCCGGATCGTGATCGCCCACCGCCTGTCATCCATCGCCGACGCCGACCGCGTGTTTGTGCTCGACCGCGGCCGCGTGGTGGAGGCAGGCGCGCCGGCAACTCTGCGCGCTGCCGGCGGTCTGTTCGCAAAGCTGTCCAAGCACCAAGACGCCGACGAAGCGGAGCCAGCCTGATGCACCGCTTACAAAACCCCCTCGTCATCCTGCTCTGGCTAGCACTGTTTTATCTCGCGATTTTCGCGTTGCACTTTAACGTCATGGGCTGGCCCGCCACCGTGCGCAGCGAGATGATGGCCGGCGTCTCGTTGGTCATGCTTCTGTGCGGCTTGATCTTCTACCGGCTGGCAGGTGCAGGCGGCGCGCAGCGCTACCCAACACGCGGCGCACTCTTAGCCCTCGCCGCCGCGATCATCGCGGTCTTCGCCCAAGCCATCGTTGCCAGGCAATCGTTCACCGTCGCACTCGACCCAACGCTCGTCGCCGGACAGCTCGTCCGCTACGTCGTCATCATCGGGCTTGCCGAAGAGCTTTGGTTTCGCGGCCTGTGGATGCACGCCGCCGGCGAGCGCTTTGTCCTCGCCGTCATCGTCGGCGCTTTACTGTTCGGCCTCTTCCACCTGCCGCTCGGCTCCGGCCGCGTCGTGACGCTCACAGCGCTCGGCTTCCTTTACGCAGCCGCCCGCTGGCGGGGCGCGCCCATCTGGTCGCTCGCCCTCGCCCACGGAACGGTCAACACCTGGCTCACCACCATCGCGCCCGCCACAGCGTGGCGCTTCGATCCCACCGTGAGCCAAGGGATATTCGCGGGCGTCGTCATCGGCGCCGCCATCATCATGATCGTATCAACACGGCCCGCCACACCCACAAGAACGCCATAGGGAGACGAAACGATGAGAAATAGCGAAGGCGAAACACAGCTCTCCCGGCGCGAGGCAGCCATCGCGATGCGCGCTGCGGTCCGCCAGTCGGCGCAGCTGGCGCTCGGCGACGGCGGCGGCCCCGCGGCACCCTCACGCTACACCATCATCATCCCGCTGATCGGCGGCGGCGCGCTCGTCTACCACACCTACACCCAAGCCTTTGCGCGGCTCGACGCGGCCGACTTGGCCGTCTGGGATCGCGTCGAACAGGGTGAGATGGACGTTTCAGATCCCGCGCTCGCGCCCTTCCTGTCGGGCGGCTTCGTGGTCTCGGCCGCGCGAGACGAGCGCGCAGAGGTGGCCCGCCAGCTCGACCGGGCACGGTTCGATCCCAGCAGCATGATCCTGACGATTGCCCCCACCATGGGCTGCAACTTCGCCTGCGCCTACTGCTTCCAGGGCCTCGACAAACCCACCGGCCGCATGTCGCCAGAAACAACTGACGCGCTGTGCGACTACGTGGCGGACAAAGCCGAGGGCCTGCGACACCTGCACGTGACCTGGTATGGCGGCGAGCCGCTCATGAACCGGCCCGCGATCTACGCCCTGTCAGACCGCATGATCGAAAGCTGCCGCGAGAACAATTGCGGCTACTCCGCGTTCATCGTCACCAACGGCTACTTCCTCGACCTCACCACCGCGCAAGAACTTTTCCGCCGCGGCGTGCGGACCGCGCAGGTGACGCTCGACGGCTCGGCCAACGCCCACGACGCGCGGCGGCATCTGTTGTCGGGCAAACCCACCTACCAACGCATCTGCGACAACCTTGGCGAGGTGGTCGAACACACCGACATGCACATCGCCATCCGCGTCAACGTCGACACCACCAACGGCGACGACGTGCTGGGCCTGCTCGACGATCTCAAAGCCAAGGGTTTTGCAGGCCGGCGCAACTTCGCCGTCTACTTCGCCCCCGTCGAAGCGATCACCGACGCATGCGCATCCTGCGACCCCGACAGCTTCGCCAAGACCGACTACGGCCAGTGGGAGGCCGATCTCTACAGGGCAGCCTTCGAACGCGGCTTGTGTGCACTCCCGCAACCCCCGGTGTTCCACGGCAACTGCGGTGCGGTCCGCAAGAACGGGCTCGTGGTGCTGCCCGATGGCGCCCTCCACAAATGCTGGGACACCGTGCAGACGCCCTCGCTCGCCATCGGCAACGTGCGCGACGTGACGGCGGCAGAGGCCTCGCCCCGCTCGCAGGCGTGGCTGCAATGGTCGCCGTTCGACAATCCGGTTTGCTCCGAGTGCCCCATTTTGCCCTCCTGCGCCGGCGCCTGCGCGTTCAAGTTCGTCCACCGCGAGCAGACTCACGGCGAGGCGGGCGGCCTTCCGTGCCCAAGCTGGAAGTTCAACTTGGCCGAGCGCTTATTTCTCCGGGCCGAGAAAATGGGTGTTGTGAGCCCTGATGATTGGGACCCCGTGCTCAGCCCCACCCGCGCCGACGCTGCGCTCAAGACCGGTGCGCGCCACACGTTCGCGTCCATGGACGCCGCCGGCGCCCCAGCGCTATTGCCGGCCGAGTGAGCCGCAGTCACGATCAGCCGCGCCCATGAAACGCTCCCTCTTTGTCCTTGGCCTGCTCCGCGACACCGATGTGGAGTGGCTCGCAAGCGTCGCCACCCCGCGCCGCTATGCGGCCGGTGAGACGCTCATCGACCAGGGGGTCAACGCCGATTCGATCTTCATCATCATCGAGGGGCTGGCACAGGTCGAGGTGAGCGGCACCACCATCGCACGCGTCAGCGCCGGCGACCTGGTCGGCGAAATCTCACTGTTCGACCGCCGCCCGCCATCCGCCACGCTGAGGGCCGAAGGCGCATTGAAGGCGCTCAGCATCGACCTTGCCACCCTCGACCGCCGGCTCACCGCCGACGCTGAATTCGCAAGCCGCCTCTACTTCAGCCTCGGCGCCTTGCTCGCCCAGCGGATGCGCCAGGCCATCGGCTCAGACCCCGCCGACGACGATGCGCTGGACGAGCCCATCTTGGAGCAGCTTTCGTTGGCCGGAGAGCGTTTTGCGGTGCTGACCGAGCGCGCCCTCGACGGCCAATGAGCGTCAAAACCGCCACCGACCAACCAATGACAGCCGTCAGCGTGGGCGCCGCTGATGCGACACGCCTCGCCCACCACACCTTCCCCTCGTACCGGCCCCATCTGGCCAAGATCGGACCGGGTACTCCCCACTTCGCCCACGCGCTGTGGGTGGGCGAGCGCGTGGCAGGGCTAATCCTGGGCGAAATCGAGGGCACGACGGCGCGGCTCCTCTCCGTCAGCGTCAGCAAGGACGAGCGGCGAAAGGGCGGCGGACGCACACTCATCACCGCGTTTGAGACCGAAGCGCGCCGGCGCGGCTGCCGCTCGGCCACCGTCCAGTTCACCGTTCCGTCCGGCAAAGCAGCGCCCATCGCGTCACTGCTGCGCGCGAGTGCCTGGCCGGACCCGACGCTCTTTTCGATCATCTACACGATGACGTCAGCCGAATCGGTCGCAGCGCCATGGTTCGTAAAGGCCCAGCGCCGGATGACCGACCTCAACATCCAAGCTCTGAGCGATGCGTCGACAACAACCATCAATGCCCTGAAGGCCATCGACTGGGCCCCTGACGAGCTGCGCCCCACTGCGCACATGCCCACCGGCCCGGATGGTGCCGCTCTTTACCCGGAAGCTAGCGCAGTGCTCCTCGGGCCGCCCGACGCCGGCGAAGGGGATGTGCGAGGCTACATCCTCATCCACCGCGCCGGCGCAATGGGGGCGCGGGTGTCGGCCGGCTGGATGCGGCCTGGCACCTATCACGGTTTTGCCTACGGAGCCCTCATTGCCCACGCCAACCGCCGCATTGTCGGCGACGGTCTTCCCGGCGCAAGCTTCGTCGTGCGCGCCCATGACCGGCCTATGGCCCTTTTTGCCAAACGGTATATCGCCCCCTTGGTGGGCGATATTCGCGACTGCTTCGACTGCACGAAGTCACTCTGACAACCGCCCGTGGAAACTCCGAAAACTGCGATCTGGCGCGTGATCCTTGAGGGCGTGACTTAGCTACACAAACCTGCAGCAAGCGGAATGCCGTTCCCAAATACCGGGTCCTGTCCGGTCTCGCCGATGTCTTGCGCGCGCTCTCGAAGCTCTGTGACGACGTCGCCGGGATCGAACGGTCCGAGGATGCGCGGATCAGCAGCAATCAGTGCTGTCACGAATGGGGCCGCAACAGATGTCCCGGTGACAAACTGCGGATCTGCGAAGGGGAGAAGCACATCCACCCCCGGAGCGGCAAAATCGACATGTGGTCCCTGAACCGCCCGTTGGTAAACATCCTGATCCGCATCGACGGCAGTGACCGCAACAACTTCGTCAAATGCAGCTGGAAAACGCGGGATTGACGACGGGCCATCGTTCCCGACGGCAGCCACCATGATCAACCTGTTTGCCGCCGCCGCCTGAACCCCGATGTCCAAAATCTTGTTGTAAGGCCCAGCGAGGCTGATGTTCACCACATCGACCCCTTGAAGCACCATCCAGTCGAGCGCGCGCAACAGATCGTCGACACCAGCGGCATCTTCAAGCGACGGTTCATCGCCCACAACGACCGCATTCGCGATGCGTGCGTCCACGAGCCGTCCTGGTCCGGCGAGCACAGCTGCAAGCGCAGTCCCGTGGTCTGTGCCCGTCTGGCGGTCAACGTCTCGGCGAAAGTCGGCCGATGAAATGTCGGCCGCGAGCCCCGCTGCGACGTCAGGGTCGATGGCCGTGTCGATCAAACCAATCGCACCATGAGCGACGCAGCCGTCCGACGGCCACTTCATCATTGTATCGGCAAAGCGCAAACGGGCGAGAGCGGGAGAGGTGAGCGGCGTCGGATACGCGTGGTTGACACCGGCGGTGACGCCAGCGTTAAGCGCCTCGATTTCTGCGATGGCAGCCGGCCCCGTCCGCCCCTGCGGAATACGCAAGACAAGAAGCACCTGGCCGAGCCCCCCCAACGTGTTGCGCCGCAGAACGCTGTAGCCAAGGGGCGCAGATGCCTGTGCAATTGAGTCAGCATCTGCCGCGTCCGGAGTGATCACCACGAGTTCGGTGGGATCCACAACCATTGCAGCGTCGGCCGCGATCCATGCGCGTGGCACTGGGCGCAGGGCACCTCTGTCGATGACCCCGGCTACTGCTGCGTCATCCCGCCCGGCGGGAAGGTCCGCGCCGATCGAGTTGCCTGCGGTAAGCGCCAGGACGGTGGCCAGACTGCCTACTAGCAAGGTGGTTCGCATTTCGTCTCGTCCCCTTCATCACGACCCGCAAAGACCGCCAACGCCGGCGATGAGCATGTGGTGCGCCAAACGGTGATGCACAGGTCGGCGGGAACTGACGAAAGATTGTACCGCGTCACCTAGACGCGCGAATGATGCAGATGTGAGGATTTGAAGACAGGGTTGCCATGGACGACGAGACGAGAAACGACCCGATACACAGAGTGATCCGCGTGCGCCCCCGGCTGCCGATGCGTGACAGGAAACGATGTTGAACCTTCGGCGCCACGCAGAGCGCTTCGCGGGCGGCGGCGAAACACAGCAACACGACGCCATCGCAAAAGACGAATAACCCCGAGTAGGCGAAGCGGTCGACCGATTTGGCCGATGATCCAGTCTTGTGACGGCTTCAGATCAGCTGCGCCGACAGGTTCATTAATTCTCAGTATTGGCAGAGAGAACTCCTCGACGGCGAGCAGTGCAGCGGTCTATGTCCCGCACCAGGGACCGGCAAGAAATGGGCGCGATCCTCTTAGCGACAGGACGGCACAACAAGAGTTTGAACCTATAGGGTCCCGCGTCCGACCCACGCATGCTGGGTAGAAAGAGGTTCCGACGATGGGCGAACCAGACAAGAGCGCCGCGCTGCAAGATCTTGTGCGCGGTCGGCTGTCGCCGGATGAGGCTAGGCGCCTAAAGGACGCCATCAACGCCGATCCCGAGCTCGAGGCGGAATACCGACTGATCGCTGCGCTGAACGAGGTCGACCCTGCACCCCATGCGCTGCCGTCAGAACTCGGTTGGGCGAAGCTCGAGAAGGCCATCGACAATCAGCCACCGCGGCGGGTTTGGGGCGCCAATATAACACTTTGGCAGGCGGCCGCTTGTGTCGCCATTGCCGTTGTCGCGTGGCAGTTCACGGTGGCACCGCGGCTCGTTGGTAACCCGGCCGATCCTTCGCGCTACGAGACGGCGAGCGTGCCGGACCACGCCGGCGTCGCGGTGCGCATTGCATTCGCGCCAGCGGCGACAGAGGCAGCGATCCGCGCGCTTCTGCGCGAGAGCCAAGCGCGGATCGTTGACGGGCCCTCCGCCGTCGGCCTTTACACGTTAGTATTCAACAACGATGAGGCGCGCGCCGCTGGCCTCCAACGGTTCGCCGCATCGCCATCCGTCGTCACAACGGTCGACGCCGACTAGGCCACGCTCTTATCTCCACACCGCTGGTGGGTCATTGATGCAGCGTGCCGAACAGAGGTGATGGGAGACCCCAACGCCTTCGAGGTGCCAGCGGTCTTGCCGACGAATGTGGTCAGAGGGTCTGAGGTATCGTTCATCACAAGGCTGGCGGGCCTTGGATGCTAACTCCACAAAGCAGCGTCCCTTGGGATCCGTTTGATGAGCATCAACAACACGACCGTCGCGCCAACCGAGATGCTGCGCGTGCAGACCGCGACCCACGCCGCGACCACCGATGCCGCCCGCACCATCGGCCTCAATCCGGCGACGATGGAGCGCGTGACGGCGCTCAATGACGGTGTCGCCGACATCACAGACGCGATGGAAGAGCTTGGATCAGCCGTGGCTAACCGGCGCAAACCCCGCATGGAGGAGACCAAGGTTCGCAAGGGCGAGGGTGCCAACATGGAGGCGCTCGGCCGGATCGCGCAGTATCAGGAGAAGCTGCCCGACCTGCCGCACGACCACCGCTTGCTTCAGTTGACACGGCGCCTGGAGAGCTTTCAGGAGCGCATGGAACGCGGTGCGAGCCGGCCGACCAAGGACGACGTCCTGGAAGCCTTGCGCGAGTATAGCGAGGACGTCAGCCACCAGGCTGCGGCGCTGGAACAAATGCGCAAAGGCGCGTTCGCCGCCGGCGCCGGCCGCAACTTCCTCGCCCTCCTCGACGA
>CAKZYH010000247.1 GCA_937884725.1 uncultured Paracoccaceae bacterium | reverse complement strand
GGATCGCTCGCCGCCTCCTTCAGCGGCTCAACAATGGTGCAGCAACAATCCGCAGCCGCTAAAATCGGCCGCCATTCCTCACTGCCCTTCGCGGCCACCAATGCCGCCACGCCAGCGGCCGTCGCCGCCGGGTCCTTCTCGTCATCGCACAGCCCCTCCGGCAGCCCAATCGCGGCGCAAAACGCACCCCAAAACTTATCCTCCAGCGCCGCCACCGCCATCACGCGCCCATCCGCCGTGTCGTACAGCCGGTACCGCGGACTGCCGCCCGACAGCCGCTCGTTCCCCTCGCCCGGCCACTCGCCCCGGGTATGCCCCGCCGCAAAGCCCCAAAACGCAAACGGCAGCGCATTCTCCGCCATCGCGATGTCGAGAAACGCGCCCTCACCCCTGGCGTCCCGCGCCCGTAGCGCCAGCAGAATGTTCATCACCGCCGGATAAGCCCCGCCCGCGATGTCGGCAATCAGCGCCGGCGGCACCACGCGATGCCCGGGCTCGCCCATCGACAGCGCCAAAAGCCCAGCATCGCCGATATAGTTGAGGTCGTGCCCCGCCACGTCCCGCTTCGGCCCCGTCTGCCCATAGCCTGTGATCGAGCAATAGATGGTCCGCGGGTTCTTCGCCTTCACGGCGTCATAGCCAAGCCCGAGCCGATCCATCACGCCGGGCCGAAACTGCTCCACCACCACATCGGCCGCCGCTGCGATCTCCAGCGCCCGCGCGCGCCCGGCATCCTCCTTCAGGTCCAGCGCCACGCAGCGCTTACCCCGATTGAGAAGCGCAAAGCTTGCGCTCATCTCGCCCCACAGCGGCGCATACCGACGCATGTTCTCCCCGCCCGGCCGCTCGATCTTGATCACTTCCGCCCCCGCCTCGGCGAGAAGAAGCGTCGCCATCGGCCCCGGCAAAAGCGTCGAAAAATCAGCGACGGTCACCCCCGCCAGCGGCTGCGATCCGGTCCCGCTCATGGCCCGCTACTGCCCAAACTTTTGCGGGTCCGGCGCCCGCCGCTCGCCAAAGGCCGCGCCAAGCTCAGCGCTCTCCTCGCTCTCCAGATACTGGCGCAGCAGCAAATCGTGCGCGACCCGCGACAGCCCCGCCACCCCACCATGGCGCGCCCCAAACGCGGCCTTGATGGACGCCAGCGCAAACGCCCCCCGATCCGCGACCTCCAGCGCATAAGCCCGCGTCGCCGCCGCCAACTCATCGTCCGGCACGACCTTGTTGATCAGCCCCATCCGCTCCGCCTCCGCGGCCGAAATCTTTTGGTTGCGGAACCACATCTCCTTGGCCCGCTTCTTCCCGATCAGATCCTCCAAATACCAAGTCCCATACCCGGCATCGAACGAGCCCATCATCGGCCCGACCTGCCGAAACACCGCACTTTCCTTGGCAATCGTCAGATCGCAGACCACCTGCAAAACGTTCCCGCCCCCGACGGCAAACCCGTTCACCGACGCAATCACCGGCTTCTGCAGCGTCTCAATCGCCTGGTACATGTCCACCACCGGCAACGTCCCGGCGAACAGGCGGGTGTCTTCCATCCCCTCCTTGCGCCCGCCGATGCAGAAGAATTTATCGCCCGCTCCCGTCAGGACGATGACGCGCGTGCGCGTCTCGCGCCGGATCGCATTGATGCAGTCCCGGATCTCCAAGCACATGGTCGGCGTGAACATGTTGCCATCGTCCGGCCGGTTGAGCGTGATGGTCCCAATCGGCCCATCTTCCTCATAAAGGATCGTCTCAAAACTCACGCCTGCCCCCACTCAATCCGTTCCACCCACAACACCGTCCGCCGCCAGAGCCGCCACCGCATCAGCGTCAAACCCCACCTCGCCCAGTACCGCGGCCGTATCGGCCCCAAGCCGCGGCGGTAGCTGGCGCACACCATTGGCAACTCCGTCCACGAGAATGCCGGTCCCCACCTGCGGCACCACACGCCCCGCCTCGTCGGCCGCACAAAACATCAAGCTGCGCGCGATCAGCTCCGGGTCCCGCGCCACCTCGTCGATGCGATTGATCGGCCCCGCCGGGACCCGAGAGCGGGTAAACAGCTCCAACCAATGCGTCCGCCCGTGCTCACAGAGCAGCGCCCCGATCTCGGCAACAATCTCGGCCCGATACTCGTGCCGCCCAGCGTTGGTCGCGTGCGTTGCCACCTCGCCCCGCTCCGGCATTCCCATGGCGGCCCAAAAGCGGCGCCAGATCCGGTCATTGCCGAGCCCCAGCGTAATCGGCTGATCGGCGGTCTCAAACGCCTGATAAATCGCAATCACGCTGTCGCGCCCGCCAGAGCGCCGCGGCACAGTCCCGGACCCCATGTGCGCCACAATCCGGCACGACAAAAACCGCGTCATGGATTCCACCAGCGACACATCAATGAGGTGCCCCCGCCCGGTCCGCTGCCGATCAAACAGCGCCGCCATCGCAGCCATCGCCGCATCGGCGCCCGCCAGCACATCGGCCGCCGGCGCCCCCACCTTCTGCGGCCCATTCTCAGGCTCGCCGGTGAGGTCCATCACCCCCGAATAGCCCTCGGCAATCAGGTCGTAGCAGGGCCAGTCCGCCCGCGCCCCCGACAGCCCAAACCCGGTGATGGACACAAAGATGATGTCGTCCCGCAGCGCCCGCACGGTCTCATAATCAACCCGCAACTTGCGTTGCACAGGCGCCGGCGCGTTGACGACCACCACGTCGCTCGCCTTGATCAGCGCCTCCAACACCCCCCGCCCCTCAGCGGCGGTATGGTCCAGCGCCACACTCCTCTTGTTGCGATTGACGGCCAAGAACCAAAGCGCCTCGCCGTCCAGAAACGGCGGCCCCCAGTGCCGCGCATCGTCCCCCACACCCGGCCGCTCAACCTTCACAACATCAGCGCCGAAATCGCCCAGCTGCAGCGCCGCATAAGGCCCCGCAATCGATGTCGTAAGGTCCAGCACCTTCACGCCGGCGAGCAGATCAAAGCCCGACCCGGCCTTCACCGTCGGCCACGTCGCCGGGAAATCGTTGTCGTCCAACCCATCCTCCCACGGGGCACCCCGCACCCTACACGACGTGCGGCACCCACCTGTGGGTCCATGACAGAACGGAGCATCCAGCGCCGTCAATCCAAGGATTGCAACGCATGACCGGTATCGCCGGCAAAGCGCGGCTCGCCCACTTCAAGGAGCGGCGGGGTTCAAGCCGCCAGCGGGTCCTCCTCGGTGGATGACAACAGCTTCGCGTTGCCGCCCGCCGCGGTGGTGTCGATGCAAAGGTGCCGCTCCAGCACCAGCCGCTCGCCCGATGACACGAGCGGGATGATCGCCCCATCGCGCTCCGCCAAAGCGGCGCGCAACGCGGCCCGCTCGCCGTCATAGACCACCCCGGCAAACCGGCTGAGGCTTGCAAGATCAGCCGCGCTCAAGACGCCATCCACCGCACGAAAATGCGGGCTCGGCGCACCCTTCACCCCCGGCGCCACCATCACGACACCGTTGCCGTCGGCGCGCGCGTCCTTCGCCTGGCGCTCCGCCGCCGCAAGCCCCGGCCCGGCACAAATCACCACGCCGCGCGGATGAACGGTCAGCCGGTTCGATTCCCCCGTCGGCCCCGGCATGTCGGTAAACTCCAGCACCCGCTCCTCAGCGCTCACCGCATCAATCGCGCCCTGCACCGCCTCCCGCGAGGCCGCCGGCCCGGCAGCATCGGGCAAGTTGGGCCGCGCGCGTTTCGTCAGATGCGTCACCGTCAGCGGTCCACCCGCCTTAGGCCCCGTCCCG
>CAKZYH010000246.1 GCA_937884725.1 uncultured Paracoccaceae bacterium | reverse complement strand
TAAGCCCGCTTACGCTATGGCCTGGCATCGCGCTTCCAGCCATTCCCGCTCACGCGCGCTGAGTGACCCAACGAGCGCGCCGTGGACCCTGGCGTGGTAGCTATCGAGCCAGGCTCGCTCTTCCGGTGTCAGCAGCGATGGCTCCACAAGGCGGGTATCGATGGGGACAAGCGTTATCGTTTCCAGCGAGAGCATGGCTTTGTCCTCGCCGGGGCGCTTTTCCGCTGGCTCCACCAGTACCAGGTTTTCGATGCGGATGCCGTATTCGCCCCGCACGTAGTAGCCGGGCTCGTTGGACAGGATCATGCCCGCCTTCAGCGGCGCGCGGCTGCGCTTGGAGATGCCCACCGGCCCTTCGTGGACCGACAGCGCAGCGCCAACGCCATGGCCGGTGCCATGGGCGAAGTCGGCGCCCATCTGCCAAAGGGCGGCGCGGGCCAGCGGATCGAGCTCAGCGCCGCTGGTGCCTTCCGGAAAGCGCTGACGGGCAACCGCGATGTGCCCCTTCAGCACCCGAGTGAAGGCGCGCCTACACTCCTCGCTTGGCGTGCCGGCGCACATAGTGCGGGTGATATCGGTGGTGCCATCGGGGTACTGACCGCCGGAGTCGATGAGTACGACATCGCCATCGTTGACGGTGCGGTTTGTCGTCTCGTTGACGCGGTAGTGGACGATCGCACCGTTGGGACCGGAGCCGGAGATGGTGTCGAATGAGATATCGATGCTGCTGGCCTGACGGCGAAATCCCTCTAGCGTTTCAGCCAGCTGGATTTCGGTGGAGCCAGCAGCGTTCTCGTCGAACCAGGTCAGGAAGCGGACCATGGCGACGGCGTCGCGCTCGTGGGCGGCGCGCATGCCGGCGATCTCCGCCGGGACTTTGCATGCCTTTAGGGCTGTCGCTGGGTCGGCGGCTTCTTTCAACGCGCCGCCGCGCTCAATGGCCAACAGCGCAGCTTCTGATGCCTGTGCGGGGTCCGCCTGCACCGTGAGCCCCTCCGATAGCCGCTCGAGCGTCTCGATCAGGTCTGAGGGTGAGACCATGTCGGCAATAGGATCCAACGCGTTTGCGAGGTCCGCTGGTACTGTGGCGGGGTCGACAAAAACGGTTGCCTTGCCGGCTTTGGGCAAGAACACGCGCGCGAGGGCGATGGGGGTGTGCGCAACGGTCGACCCGCGCCAATTGAGGAGCCAACTGGCGGCGTCGGCGGCGCTGATGAAGACCGCATCGGCGGCCAAGTCCTCCCGAAGCGCGGCGATCTTCTCGGCGGTATCCCATCCGGCGAACTCGAGTGGGTGGGCGCGAACGGGCGGCGTTGGGAGTGCTGGGCGGTCCGGCCAAATGTCGTCGACGGGATGGGTGGCGAGCGGGACGATGGAGATGTCTTTTGCGGCGTCTGCCATGCGCTTGGCGTCGGCGCGGCTGTGCAGCGACAGATCGGCCCCGACCCTTAGCCCCGCGAGGTGGGCCTTTCGCCAGTCTTCGGCAGCGCTGGCCGTGCTCACAATCGTAAAAGTGTCCCCGGGCACTTCGGCCGCGGCTTGCAGCGTGTAGCGGCCATCGGTGGCGAACAAGGCGGTGTCACGGGTGATGATTGCCCGGCCAGCTGAGCCGGTGAAGCCACATATAAAGCCGAGCCGGTCTTCGGACGCGGGCACATACTCGCTCTGGTAGGCGTCTTCGTGGGGAATGATGATCGCGTCGACGGCAAGGTCGTCGAACAGTGCGCGCAAGGCTGCGACCCGCTCAGCGATGAGCTCGGGCGGGGTCAGGGTGCTGGTAAAGCTTTGGAATGCCATGGCGCACCCTGGACCGGCGGCGGGTGACGGGCAAGATCAGATGAAGCTTGTGCGAACGTTGATTGTGCGTTGCACCATTGTCCCTCCAGGCATGCGGTAATCGCATGTTGTGAAAGCCACAGAATCCGCCACCTTCTGAACAGGTACTGCAGCGGGCGCCGCTCCTCGACGCTCGTGTTGCAATGCAAAATCGGGAGCACCCTGCATTATGGCCATCACCACCACACCCACCACATCCATTCCGGTCGCTCGAGGGGGCGGCTTCTTTTCTCGCCTTGGCCAACGCCTTGTGGCCGCGCGCAAAGCTCGCGCTGACCAGGCCGTTGCCGCTTACCTTTTGAGCCTCGACGACGCGACGCTTGAGAAGCTTGGCCACAACCGCGCCCAGCTGGAGCAGTCCGCCCCTAAAGGCTATCCCTTCCTCTAAGTCGGCAAAGGCGAGGCCGTTTGAACATGAGCGTGGCCCAGTCCTCGATGGTGATTTGGCCCGCCTTGACGAGACCTCTGGCCCGGTAAGCTGCGGTCACCCTGCGCACATCACGGGTGCGCAATCCTGACAATACAAGGCGCTCGCCGGTGGCTCTTGCCACGGCGGGCGCCATGGCGATCAGCGGCCGCGCCAGGATGTTGGCAATCACTGTGTCAGCCTGCGCAAATGGCCCATTGGCCACGCGAATGTGGATCAAGCGTGATGAGCGGTTGGCGCCAGCATTGGCCTTGGCGACGCGCACAGCATCCGGATCGATGTCGCCGCCCGACAATGGTCCGGCGCCGAGCCGATCTGCCACCAGCAACAGAACCCCTGTCCCCGTTCCCACATCGTGAACGCTGCCGAGCGGCGCTTTGCGCGCCAGCTGCTCCAGCGCGACGATGCAGCCGCGGGTGGACGCATGGTGCGCAGTGCCAAAGGCGCGACCGGCGTCGATCTCCACGTTACGCCGCGAGGGGGGCAGGCGGTACGTGTCGTGGGAGCCGTGGATGATGAAGGTGCCTGCGCTGACGGGGTGAAGCGCTTTCTGGCTTTCGGCGACCCAATCCCGATCCGCCAGCGGATCGGTCTGAAAGGCGGGGATCTCGGGGGCGATATCCCGGGCGGCGGCGAGCCATCGCGCCTGTGCGTCAGGGGGTGTCTGGGTGAAGAGGACGTCAACCAGCCATGTGCCATCCTGGATTGGGCAGTGGACCGACACAATGGGCTCGCCCTCGTCCACCAGTGCGTCGAGCTGCGCCATCAGCGTGGCTGCGCGCACTTCCCAATGGTCGCCGACGCCAAGCTCGGCAAAGGCCCTAACGATCATGCCCGTGCCGTCACAATGTGGATCAGCGCGGGCACGGCAACTCCGCCGTCGGTCACGTACTCGCGCATGCGCTCCGAAAGGCGGTCGCGGATCGCGGCAAGATCGTCGGCCGTGCCCGCTTGCTCGGACATGATCCTGCTCGCGGGGCCAACTGTGGTGACCAGATCCACAGCGTCCTCCAGCGTCCCGCCGGTGAGGAGCGGTATTGTCCGGGTGTCGATTTTGATCTGAGAGAACCCTGCCTGTTCAAGCACGCCGCGGAGCGCATCGGCATCGCTGAGCTGAAAAGGACCGGGAGCGAACGGAGGCGAGGGCGGTGCGTTGGCATCGGGGTCGCCCAACACCGCGACCGCTACCTCCCGGGGCATGGAGAACCAAGGGTTTGCGCTGAGCGGAGCCCAGCAGGCGAAGGCGAGCCGTCCGCCAGGCGCCATGGCGGTCCGGATGTTGGCAAAGCCTTGGGGCGGGTCTGCGAAGAACATGACGCCGAACCGCGACACCGCGAGGTCGAAGGTGGCAGCTTCAAACGAATGCGTCGCGGCGTCGGCAAGGAGGGTTTCGGCGACCGTTGTTCCGGCAGCTTTGAAGCGGCTTTGCGCGTGATGCAGCAGCGGTTCAGAGACGTCGAGCGCGACCACACGGGCGGCTGCGGCGCGTGCGGTGAGTGCCAGCGACAGATCGCCAGCGCCGGCGCCGATATCGAGGACGGTCTCGCCTTCGGCTGGGTTGGCAGCGTCCAGAATGGCGGACGTAATGCCGGCAAACAGACGGTCGAATCGGGTTTGCACGTTCACCCAAAGATCGCCGGCCTCAGAGTTCCAGTAGGCAACCTGGTCCTGGTTGGGGCCGCCGGTTTGTAGGCTTGTCATTGCTGTCTCCTCGGCGCTGTTGCGGCGGCATACACCACAACGCTCGTTCGGTGGCGCACAGGTGCGTTG
>CAKZYH010000245.1 GCA_937884725.1 uncultured Paracoccaceae bacterium | reverse complement strand
GTGTGGGCGAGGGCGCGAGCGATGCCGCCTGGGAAGATCACCAAAGCGAAGCCGAGGACGTCGAGGTCGGAGGCGCTGTGGATCGGCGTATCGCCCCCTTCGACCATGTTGGCCATCACCGGTGTGCCGGCAAAGCGCCTGGGAATAGCGGCCAATTGCTTCTGGGTGCGGGGGGCTTCGATGAAGAGGGCGTCGGCGCCGGCCTCGTGGTAGGCGGCTGCACGGTCGAGCGCTGCGTCAAACCCTTCGACGGCGATGGCGTCGGTGCGGGCGATAATCAGGGTGTCGCCGATGCGCGCGTCGGCCATGGCTTTGATCTTGCCGGTCATTTCGGCGGTGGGGATCAGCGTTTTGTCGCGCAGGTGACCGCAGCGCTTGGGGAAGGTTTGGTCCTCGATCTGAAGCGCGGCGGCGCCGGCGCGGGCGTAAAAGCGCATGGTGCGCTGGGCGTTGAGGGCGTTGCCGAAGCCGGTGTCGGCGTCGACGATGAGGGGGAGCGGCACGCGGTCTGCGATGAGCGCCACGGTGTCGGCCATCTCGCTCATGGTGGTGAGGCCGATGTCGGAGCGGCCAAGGCGGGTGTAGGCGATGTTTGCGCCTGAGACGTAGAGCGCTTCGAAGCCGGCGTCGGCGGCGATGGTGGCCGTGAGCGCATCGCAGACGCCGGGGGCGAGCAGGATGGGCTTGGCGGCGAGCCGCTGGCGCAAACCGGCGCTCATGGGGCCGTCTGCGCCGATGCTGCCTCTGCGCAGGTGGCTTGGTGGCAGACTGAGCCGAGGGAGAGGAGCGTTGCATCGTGGACAGCGGGGTCGAAGGCGGCGGTGCCGTCGGTGAGGAGGGTGACGGGGATGTCGCGCAGGTGCGCGTCGCGGACCGTGCTTGCCACGCCGCCGTTGGTGACGATGCCGCCGACGATGAGGCGGGTGACGCTGAGTTTGTTCAGAACGAACTCGAGCCGCGTTTGGTAGAAGGCGGAGTAGGCGACCTTCTCGATGGTGGCGTCGGCGGGGCCAAGCTCATCCACCAGCGAATGGCCGAATCCGCCGGGCAGGAAATCACCGCGGGTGAGGAACGGGCGCAGCTTCGCAAGATGGGGTGAGATGAGCGGCTCGCCGTCCGGCCCGGGGACGAGGGTGAACTGCGCGGAGACATACACGCCGCCGGCAGCGCGGACGGCGTCGCGCACGGGGGCGATACGTGCGGGCAACGCCGCGATGGCGGGGGAGGCCTGGCCGGCGCGGCCGTAGGCGCCTTTGGGGTGCAGAAAGTCGTTCTGGAGATCGATGGTGAGGAGGGCTGTGCGGCTCATGGGGCGTCCAGCGTGATGATGACGTTGCCGAGCAGGTCGATGGTCGCGGTGGCGCCGGGCTCGATTAGGATGGTGGTGTCAGGCTGCTCCAGGATCGCGGGGCCGCTGACAGAGGCGCCGGCGGGCATGGCGAGGCGGTCGTAGATGGCGCTCTCTCGCCACTCGCCGGCCATGAAGACCTGCCGAGCGGGCCGGGCCGCTGCGTCGAGGCTTGCATCGGCGGGCGGGGCGAGGGTTCCAAGGTCGAACTTTGGCCGCTCGCCGATGACGGCGGTGCGCACGTTGAGAACGCGGATGGGGATGGAGAGCGTTTGGCCGTAGGCGGCCTTGTAGGTGTGCTCGAAGGCGCTGCGGATCGTGGCGATGGTGGGCGCTTTCGCGTCCGGCAGGGCGACGGCGACCGTGTGGGTTTGGCCGGCATAGGCCATGTCGAAGGTGACTGCGACGCTCACATTGGCGAAGGCGGAAATGTCGCCCAAGGCGGCTTTGCCTTTCAGCGTGTGGCTTTCGATGACTTCGGCGACGAGCGTTTCGTCGAGGGTGTCGAGGCTGGCGTTGAGGGTTTGGACCTCGTCCTGGCGCATGTCGGCGAGGACGCAGCCCATGGCCGACGTGATGCCCGGATAGCGAGGCACGATGGCGCGGGCGAGGCCCACATCGCGGATGAGCGCGCAAGCGTTGAGTGCGCCACCACCGCCAAAGGGCATGTAGGAGAACTTTTTGGGGTCATAGCCGCGCTCCACCGACACGAGGCGGATGGCGCCGGCCATGGCAGCGTCGGCGACCTTGAGGATCGCGTCGGCCGCCGCTTCGTCCGAAAGGCCGAGGGGCTTGCCGACGTGTTCGGCGATGGCGGCCTGCGCGGCGGCGACATCGAGCGCGCCGCCGCCGATGGGGCGGTCAGGATCGATGCGGCCGAGCGCGATGTTGGCGTCGGTGACTGTCGGGCGGTCGTTGCCTTTGCCGTACGCCACGGGGCCAGGGTCAGAACCGGCGCTTTCGGGGCCGATGGTGAGGAGGCCGCCCTTGTCGACCTTGGCGATGGAGCCGCCGCCGGCGCCGATGGTGGTGATCTCCACCATGGGCGTGCGGATGACGAAGCCGAACGCCACGCTGGATTGGGCGGCAAGGACGGTTTGGCCATCGGCAACGAGCGATACATCGAAGCTGGTGCCACCCACATCGCCGGTGATGACGCTGGGGTAACCGGCTGCTTCGGCAATGCGAGCGGCGGCGATGACGCCTGCCGCCGGGCCGGAGAGGGCCGTGCGGACCGGTTGGCGGCGGGCGGTCTCGGCGGTCATGATCCCGCCGGAGGACTGCACGATCATGAACGATCCGCCGAACGCGCGGGAGGCGAGGGCGTCTTCGAGGCGGCTCAGATAGTGGCCGATCTCGGGTTGGAGTGTGGCGTTGAGGGCGGTGGTTGAAAAGCGCTCGAACTCGCGGATTTCAGGGATGATTTCGTGGCTGGCGCACACGTGTTCGTTGGGCCAAATCTCGCGCGCGGCGGCGCCGGCGGCAGCCTCGTTGCGGTGGTTGGCGTGGGCGTTGATGAACAGAATCGCAAGGGCCTGGCAGCCGGCGTTTGCGAGAAGCTTGGCCGCACCCTGCACTTGCCTGAGGTCGACCTCGCGGCGAATGGTGCCATCGGCGAGGGTTCGCTCGCGGACCTCCAGGCGGTCGGCGCGATCGGCGACGGGTTGGAACGTGCCGCGGAGGCCCCAGGTTGCCGGGCGGTCGCGGCGGCGCATTTCAAGGACGTCCCGGAAGCCGTCGGTGGTGATGACACCGATGCGCGCGCCCTTTCGCTCCAAGAGCGCATTGGTGCCGGCTGTTGTGCCGTGGACCAGTGCGGTGACGCTCGCCACATCCGCCACAGCGTCGAGCCCGGTGAGGAAGCCGCCGGATTGATCGGGCCGGGTGGTGGGCGTTTTGGTGACCTTGGCGATGCCGGTGGCCGTGTCGAGGGCGAAAACGTCGGTGAATGTACCGCCGACGTCGATGCCAACCAGATGGGTCAAGACTGCGCTCCGTACCCACCGCCGCCGGGCGTTTTGAGGCGAACGCGTTCGCCGCGCTTGAGGCTGATCCCGGTGGCTTTGGAGGTCATGGGTGGCTCGTGCCAGGTGCCGTCTTGCTCGAACATGAAGATGTTTTTGGCGCCTTCACCGCCGCCGGCGATGCCTTTTGGTGCATGTCGACCGCGCTCACCGAACAGCGACACGGATGCGCTGCCGGCGAGAAGCTCGATGTCGTAGACCGCGCCGAGGCCGCCGGAGTGGACGCCTGCGCCGCCGCTGTCCTCCCGCAGGGCCCACTGGCGGAAGGCGACGGGGTACGCCGCCTCCAGAATTTCGAGCGGCGGGATCGTGGCGGTGGAGATGGGCGCGTTGCCGTGGTTGAGGCCGTCGCCGGTGGCCGATGCGCCGTGACCGCCGCCGAAGAATGAGAACATGACGAAGCGCTGGCCGTCGTCTTTGTGGCCGGCGATGGAGAGGGCGTTGATGGTGCCGTAGGCGTTCGCGACGGCCTTTTGCGGTGCGGCTTTGGCGAAGGCGCTGAACATGACGTCGATCATGCGTAGGATGGTTTCGGTGTAGCCGCAGGTGGGTGCGGGGAATTCGGCGGACAGCAGGCTTTTGGGCGGGAGCACCACGTCCACCGGGCGCATGACGCCGGCGTTGGCGGGAAGGTCCGGGAAGAGGTGTTTCATCGCGACGTAGCAGCACGCGACGGCGGTGGGTTCGGCGATGTTGACCGGGCCGGCGACCTGCGCCGAGGTGCCGGTGAAGTCGAGTGTCAGCCTGTCTGCCGCGATGGTGATCGCGGCTTTGATGGGGATCGGTTCGTCCACGATGCCGTCATTGTCGAGGTAGTCGGTGGCCTCGAACGTGCCGTCGGGGAGGGCGGCGACTTCGGCGCGCATAAGCGCTTCAGCGCGGTCAGAGAGGGCGGTGAGGGCTTCCGACACGGTGTCGGCGCCATACTCATCGAGGAGTTCGGTGAGCCGCCGCACGCCGAGATCAAGGGCGGCGAGCTGGCCGTTTAGATCGCCGAACGCCGACGTCGGGAGCCGGGAGTTGCGCACCAGAATATCGACAATGTCCTGGTTGAGGACACCGGCCCGCGCCAGGCGGACGGGCGGGATGATGACGGCTTCCTGAAAGGCTTCGGTGGCCGTGGGGTTGTAATTTCCCGCGACGGCGCCGCCGACGTCGTGCCAGTGGCCCACCGAGGCGAGGTGGCAAAAGAGCTGGCCGCCATAATAAAACGGGCGGACGAGGCGCATATCGGACAGGTGCGTGCCGCCGATGTGGGCGTCGTTGAAGACGTAGATGTCGCCGTCGGCGGTGTCGTCTTCGGTGGCCATTTTGTCGATGATCGCTTTGACGGCAAAGGCCATCACGCCAACGAAAATGGGCAAGCCCGAACGGCCTTGAACGAGGGTTTCGCCGGTCGTCGCGTGGTAGAGCCCGTGGCTCGCGTCGTGGGCCTCGGCGATGATTGGGTTGAAGGCGGAGCGGAATAGCGTTGCGTCCATCTCGTCCGCGATTTGCTCCATACGGCCGGCGAGAACCGCGAGTGTGACCGGGTCGAGCGTGCTCACTGTTCGGCTCCTGCAAGGGTCGCATTGGCGAGAGCCATGTCGTTCCAAACGTCTTGCCGCACGATTTTTCCGTCGTGGAGCTCGAAGCGGTCAATGAACCGGATGCCGCTGAACGGCGTTCCATCTATCCATTCGCCGCTGAGTGTACCGTGGCAATGGACGATGTTGCCGGCTTCATCGAAGGCGGTGAAGGTCTTGCGAACGAAGCGGTAGCGAGGCGCCGACCAAGCGACGAGTTGATCGAGGGATGTCATGGTGACGGCGCCGGGGAAGGTCATGGTGAAGTTGGGGCCGATGAGCGTTGCGGCTGTGGTGAGGTCGCGCCGCTCCATGGCATCGAGGAACGCGCGCACGATAGCGCTCGGCGAAGGGGCGGAATCAGACACTGCCGGTATAGGGGGCGGTGGCCGGCGGCCTTCAAGAACCTTGTTGGCGAGTTTTCGTTGGTTAACTCAAGGTCAAGTTGGCGTGTGATGATGGGACGGTTGTGAGCACGACGCCGCGCACGATGTTCGACAAGGTCTGGGACGGTCACGTGGTGACCGAACGCGAGGGCGCGTGCCTTCTGTGGATCGACAGACATTTTGTGCATGAGGGGTCTCACCACGCGTTCGCCAAGCTTGCCGAGCGGGGCCTGCCGGTGGCCGAGCCATCGCTGACGTTTGGCGTTGCCGACCACTATGTGCCGGTGCGGGCTGGCGCGAACCCTTCGAACGCGGTGGCGCGGATGATTGCAACGCTGACGGACAACACGCGGCAGCATGGGATTACACTGTTTGGGCAGGACGATCCGCGCCAGGGTATTGTCCATGTCGTCGGCCCCGAGCAGGGCATTACGATGCCAGGTGCGACGATTGTGTGCGGCGACAGCCATACATCGACCCATGGCGCGTTCGGGGCGCTGGCGTTTGGGATCGGCGCGACGGAAGTGGCGCATGTGCTGGCCACGCAAACGCTGTGGCAGAAGCGGCCGAAGACGTTGCGCATGACCGTGACGGGAACGCTGGGCGCGCATGTGACCGCGAAGGACTTGGCGCTGGCGTGGATTTCTCAGTTGGGGGCGGACGGCGCCCGAGGGCATGCCATCGAGTATGCCGGATCCGCCATTGAGGCACTCTCGATGGAAGCGCGGCTGACGTTGTGCAACCTGTCCATTGAGGGCGGCGCGCGGTGCGGGATGGTGGCGCCTGACGACACGACGTTCGCCTTTTTGGAAGGGCGGCCCTACGCGCCGCAACGGGCGGATTGGGACGATGCGGTGGATTTTTGGCGCTCGCTGCGCAGCGATGATGGCGCTGCTTTTGACCGCGAGGTGTCCATTGATGGCAGCGCCGTGGCGCCGACGGTAACTTGGGGGACGAGCCCGGAGGACGCGCTGCCGGTCACTGAACACGTGCCGGACCCCAACAACAGCGATCCAGCGAACGCCGAGCGGATTGCTGACGCGCTTGAGTACATGGCGCTGCGGCCAGGACAGCCATTGGCGGGGCTTGCGATCGACCGCGTGTTCATTGGTTCGTGCACAAACGCGCGGATCGAGGATTTGCGTGCTGCGGCTTCCGTGCTGGCAGGGCGGCGCGCGAAGGTGCCGGGGCTGGTGTCGCCTGGGTCATCGCTGGTGAAGGCGCAGGCCGAGGAGGAGGGGCTTGCGGCGATTTTCGAGGACGCTGGGCTCACCTGGGCGTCGGCGGGCTGTTCCATGTGCGTGGGCATGAACGGTGACATCGTGGCGCCGGGCGAGCGCTGCGCCTCCACCACCAACCGAAATTTTCGCGGTCGGCAGGGGCCGGGAGCGCGCACTCATTTGATGAGCCCTGCGATGGTGGCGGCGGCCGCTGTGGCGGGGGCCATCACTGACGTGCGGCCGATGCTGGAGGACAGGCCGCTGCGGGGCGCGGCATGAGCGGCTGGCGTGAGCATCTGGGCACCGCGGTCGCCCTGCCGCGGGAGGGAATCGATACCGACCAGCTCATTCCCGCACGGTTCATGTCGACGCCGCGCAGCGCAGGCTATGGCGAGTATCTGCTGCATGATTTGAAGCACGCGGGTGCGGTGCCTGATCTTGAAGGGGCCAGCATTCTGATCACGAAGCGTAACTTCGGCGGTGGCTCGTCGCGCGAAGCTGCGGTTTATGCGCTGATCGACGCGGGGTTTCGGGTGGTGGTCGCGCCGAGTTTTGGCGACATTTTCTCGGGCAATGCCATCAACAACGGCTTGCTTCCTGCACGGCTCGATACTGCGCCGCTTCTAGATGCGCTGGCGGATGGGCCGCGGGATGCGCGCGTTCATGTGGAGGCCGGGACGATCCACCTTGGCAACCATGTGCTGGAGTTTGAGCTGGACGCCGTGGCGCGGACCAAACTCATCAACGGGTGGGACGATATCGACCTCACCAAGGCGCAGACGAAGCCAATTGCTGAGCATCGCGATGGCCTTAAGGCGTCGCGGCCCTGGATTTGGCCGGGCGCGCGCTAAGTTGCGCTCCATGCGCCCGACCTTAAGAGGCGCCCCGAGCACAAGGAGCCCCCATGAACCGCTTGCTTGCAGCCGCGCTGACGGCGACGCTTACAACCCCGGTCCTCGCCGAAGAAACACTGACTGCGGTCCACGCTTTCCCGGAAAGCCTCATCTATACCCAATCGTTCCTCGAGTTCGTCGAGAATGTGAATTCGGCGGGTGAGGGCATCGTTCAGATCGAGGTGCGCGGTGGACCGGAAGCGATCGGCATGTTCCAGCAGCCGGACGCGGTGCGCGACGGTATCGTCGACATGGTCTACACACCGGGCTCCTTCTACGCCGGTACGGTGCCGGAGAAGGACGCGTTGGTTGCATCCAACCTGACGGCCGTCGAGACGCGGGCGAATGGCGGGATCGACCTTTATAACCAGATCCACCAGGAGAAGATGGGCGTCTATTTCCTGGGTTGGTTCGACTCGAACGTGTCGTACAATCTTTGGTTTGTGAACGAGCCTCAGCTGGACGCGAACGGCAACCTGTCCGTCGAGGGCGTGAAGCTGCGCGGCAACCCCGTCTACAACGCCTTTTTCACCAACTACCTGGGCGCCTCGGTGATCGATCTGCCGACGACCGACGTGTATGCCGGGCTGGAGCGCGGTGTGGTCGATGCGACGGGTTGGACACAGATTGGCCTATCGAACTTGAAGTGGAACGACTTTATCAACTATCGCGTCGAGCCGAACTTCTTCTCCACTGACCTTGGCGTGATTGTGAATCTTGATAAGTGGAACAGCCTATCGCAGGAAGCGAAAGATGTTCTGCAGGAGGTTGCAATCGAGCACGAGAAGTCGAGCGCGGAAAAGCTGGGCGGCATGCGCGATGCCGAGTTCGCCGAGCTTGAGGCCGGCGGCATGCAGGTGGTGACCCTCGAGGGTGAAGCGGCTGCCAACTATTTAAAGGCCGCGCGTGATACCACTTGGGCGCGCATGAAAGAACAGATGGACCAACATCCTTCCGGCTCGGGCAACTACAACAAGCTGATCGAGCTCTTCTACGACTTCGACAAAGCCGGCCAATAAGCCCGGCGTGGCGTTTGCGGATCGTGTGCTCGGGTTTGTGACGGGGGTCATGGCCTTCGTCGCGGGTGCCCTGCTGGTTTGGCTGATGATTGCCGTCCTTGGCGGAGTGCTCATGCGAAACCTTGGAATGCAGCCGTTTCCTTGGCTGTTTTTGTCGACCGAGTACTCGATCTTGTTCATCACGATGCTCGGCGCGCCATGGTTGGTGCGCCGGCGCGGCCATGTTCACATCGAACTTGTGACTGCGGCGCTGCCAGGCGGCGCCCGTCGAGGACTGTCGCGGGCGGTGTCTGCGGCGTGCGTGGTGATTTGCGTCATTCTGGCCTGGCAGGGGGCGGATTTGGTGCAGACCAACATTGAGCGGAACGACTTTGATGTGCGCGCCTACTTCACGCCGAAGTGGTGGCTGACGATCACCTTCCCGATTTGCTTTTCGCTGATGGCGCTTGAGTTTTCGCGGTTCGTGTTCGGGCCGATTTGGCACTCTGGCGAGGCGGGCATTCACGAGTGATGGGGCTCGATTGGCCGTTCGTTCTGGCGCTCTTGATCGGCACTATCGATTATCTGATGGAGCTTGGGATGCCGGAGGCGCTGGCGATT
>CAKZYH010000244.1 GCA_937884725.1 uncultured Paracoccaceae bacterium | reverse complement strand
GCGCGCTGCCGGCCGTTTCGATCTCACCCGTGAGCTTGTTGACGCCCGCCGCCAAGGAGTCGAGATCACCCAACGGTCGGTCGATCTCTGCGGCACCTGGCTTTGGCGCCGGGACGTCGGCGACGGGGAAGCTGTAGCGTCCCGGCCCGCGTTCGGTGACGAGGTAGCCTGCGGATCGGCCCGCGCTGTCGATGAGGAGCGCCACCGTATCGCCGGGCTTCACCAGCTCTTTCTGGACGATGCGCTCATCAAGGTTGTCGCCGGCGATGATTTCGGCCATGCGGTCGATCCCAGCCTGCTCGGAGACCGCGATCGTTTCGGCAATTCGAATGCCGTTGCCTGTGAGCTTTTCGACAGCGACCCTTGTGTCGTCGCCAGCGACCACGACTTGGAAGTCGTCCAGGTTGGCCGGCTTTGCGCCGTTCACTTTGACGATGTCCGGCCGCTTGAACACGTCATCGTCCAGCTCGGACCCCTTCTCCTTTGGGCAGCAAATCTGACTGATCAGCTCGAGTGGGTTGCCTTCCCCGCGTTTGTTGGCCGGGAAGTGTGCCTTCAGTCGACTAGCAACCATCTGCCAGATCACTTCGCGGAGGTAGTACACCATCGTGCGCGGGGTGAGCGCCTGCTTGCGGCACTCCACCATGCAGATGAGGGTGATGAAGGTGCCATCGTCCGAGAGTTTGACGCGCGCCAGCGGGACTCGCTCGGACTTTTCGTTCCGGTCGGGGCAGGGCGGCCAGATGGCGAAGCAGCGGCAGGCGTCTCGCGCGGTCATCGATACCTTGACGATCTCTACGACGACGGCCGTGGCTTGTTCGCCGCGCACTTTGCCTTTGCCAAGGCTTTCGGGAAGATCGTCGTGGGGGTGGCGGGCTTTGGCCTCGTCTATGGCCGCGATCACGGCGGCGGCCTCCGCTGGGCCTTCGACCGCTTCAGCTTGCTTCACGACTGCTTGTGCAAAGGCTTCGACGGCGAGGCGCTCCTCCTCGGTGGCGATCCACTCGGCGGCGTTGGACGTGCCCGACACGGCGATGCTGTAGGCCTTATGGACGGCCGCTTTTTCCTTGTCGCTCAAATCCTCCATCGCCGCTTCCGCGCTCGCCGCCGGCTTGTTGGCGCATTCTTCAAGGGCGCTGCGGAACGAGAAGTTGTCTCTGGGGAAGGTTTGGCGGTGGCCGATGACGAGGCGGGAGCCGTCGCCACCTTTCTCGATCCCAAGGCAGAGTTTGTTGGGAGCCTCCTTCCAGTCCGGATCGAGCTCGATGCCGCCTTCGGGCTTGACCGTGACCACGTCCTCCCACGGCGCAACAGCAAAGTTACCGGTGTAGGTGAGGTAGGCGCCCGGCGAAATCTGCACCGTCCCGTCCTTAGTGAGCACAACTTTCAGGCCGCAGATCACGCCCCAGTCGAACACTAGTCGGCGCCATAATTTGTCGTCTCGATCGCCGATACCGCAAAGGGCCTCGAGCGCTTCGGCGACAGTGTCGGCGCCGCCAAAAGTGTCCGAGCACGGGTCGTCGAAGGCGATGTGGCGAGCGTTGATCCGGCACAGCCGGTCGAACGCCTCCTGGGCGTTTTCGGCGTCGCCATAAAGGTCGTTGTTGCAGCGGGTCTCGAACGAGACGTTGGAGGCTGGGATGTCGGAGAGCGGCGGGAACGTGACGCGACGCCGCGCAATGGCGGAGAGTGGGACCGGATCGCCGTCAACGATGCGGAACAGCGGCGTATAGGCGTGGACGATGCCGATGGGGGTTTCGCTGACGACATGGATGCGCTCGTCGACCCCGTCGCCGAAGTTGGAGAACTCCCTCAGTTCAACGAGCCAATAGTCGCCAGGGATGACGACTGGATCGTCGTCGGGAATGCTGAGCGTGACGGAGAACACCTCGACGCCGACTTCGATGGTTCGGCCGTCGACTTTCACTGCGCCCGAGCCGATTACATCGTCATGGGGTCCGTTGAGCGGGAAGCGGCAGGCGCCGTCCCAGCGGCGCACGAACGGCGCGCCAAGGCTTGGGTCGGGCGCGTCCAGCAAGACGGGGCGGGCGGCGGATGCAGGGTCGGCGAAGGCGCCGCGGTGGCACTCGGTCGCGATGGAGAGGTGCTCGTAGGCATGGTCCTGGTCCACGAACCCGTCGGGAAGCGGCACGTCTACGGCGAGCCTTGCGACCTCGCTGGCGTTTTCGATGGACCAGGCGAGGGTGATGGCGACCGGGTCGTCCACGGTCCCTTCGATGGCGATGACTTCAAGGCGGAAGAGGGCGTTGCCGATGCGCGCGTCGATCGGGATTTCACGCGCGCAGGGATCGCAGGTCTCGTTGGTCTGCAGGTCCGTCAGCGGGCTTGCCGTGAGCGTTGCGTTGCCAACTTTTGGAAACGGCCCGCGGCCCGATGCGATCTCCTGGAGCGTTCCCCCGTCGAACGGCGCGGTTTTGATTTGTGCCATCGTGCGGGTGCGAAATGCCGTGTCGGCGCCTTGGAGTGCCACGTCCATCAGCGCGGCGTCTTCGAACGGAAAGACAGGGCGGTGCCACACGTCGGCGTAGACGAGGTGTTCGCCATCGCCGGGCAGCGGCGGTGCATCGGGTAAGTCGCGCTGGACGTCGTAGAGGGCGAGTGGGCCATCGGCTAAGCCGAACGTCGGGTCGCTCGACCGGACGACGCCGCGCACGCCATCGGCGTAGACTATGCCCTCGTTGAGGGCCGGCTCGTGGACTGCGGTTTCGCCAACGCCTGCAGTTGTGATTGCGATGCAGCCGCCGACCTCTGGCGCGCCATCGCGGATGGCGTCGTTGCCCAGATCCTCGCGGGCGCCGCGGGTGATGAGCGCGCTTTCGTTGAGGTCGGCGTCGGTGATGACGCGGCCTTGCTGATGGAGGAGGGCGGAGAAGTCCTCCTGAGGACGGTTGCTGTGGCGCGAGATCTGGCCCTTCACGACGGTTCTCCTAGGCCTAGCCCCCGCCGATCAGCGCGGGCGGGCGCTGGGTCAGCAGGGGATCGTGGATGAGGGTGAGGCTTTGGCCGAGCGGGAGTTGATCGCCGAGCTTGGCCGTGAGTGCGGCAAGCCGCGCCGCGTAGGCGAGGCCGTGGTAGGCGCCCATTTCCGTGCCGTCTTCAGCGCCGGCGGTGATGACATCCGAGGTTTGTGCATCAAGCACGCCGGCGCCGGGCTCGCCGAAGACTGGCTCGCGGACCACGCAGGGCTCGCCGACGGTGTCGCGGAAGGGGCGCTTGGCAAAGCGGGGTGGCGCGGTGGTGTTTGAGCGAGCCTCGGCGAAGGCGCACAGCGGGCGGTTGGCATCGTTGGGATCGACGGCGCTGAGGAGCGCTGGCGGGACGCGCGAGAAACGGATGCAGCTGTTCTGCTCCAGGCAGACTGCGTCGATGATCGCGCCGACGAAAATGCAGTCCGAGGCGTGGAGCCGACCGAGCGTGGTGTCGCCCATGACCGTCACGTACTCGAGGAGGGCGAACCCTGCCGCGCCGATCAGTTCGCCGATGATTGTGTTACGGGCGACGAGGGATGGGGTTTCTGGGTCCGCTGGGGCTTCCACCCGGGTGCGTTCGACTGCGACGCTTTCCAGCGTGCAGCTGCCGCCGGTTGCGACTGTCAGCGGCGTGACGATGCCGGCGCCGTGAAAGTTGAGGTTGCGCAGGGTGACGGTGCGGCCCGCCTCTATGGTGAGTGGCGCGGTGAGGCGAATGCGGTCGGGGGCGGGGCCCTGTAGGCCCATGATCGTAAAGACGTCCTCGGGGCCGATCTCGGCGCCTGGGTTGATGTCGAGAAAGTCGTTGAGCGCTGCGGTGGTGAGGGCGACCTGGCGCAATGGTCCGTCGAAAAAGCCCTTGGGCGGCTGCACGTGGATTGTCACGCGGCCGGGAGCGGGGCCGAGACGGTGCAGCGCAGCGGTGCGAAGGTCCGGCGTCGTCGCGGTCGTGTCGTCGTAGGCGCCGGGGAAGCAGGCTGCGCCGCGGCGGGCTTTGTGCCGCCAAAACACGGTTTCGCTGGTGGTGAAGCCGGCGGGATCGCGGCCGGTGAGGGTGAAGGTGCGGATCGGGTCGATCCCGGCTGGATCGGTGATCGCACGGTTCATGGTCCGAAAATCTGGCGTGCCGAGGGGCGTGGTGTCGGGTCCAGCGCGGCCCGGCGCCACAGAGTACGGCGGCAGTGCGAGGCGCGGGGTGGTCAATGTGCGCCGCCAACCTTCCACCAGCACCGTTTCGACGCCGGCCAGAAGGTCGGAAGTGGCGTCGGCAATGCGCAGCGTGCCCTTGCCCTTCGACCAGCCAACAGCGTTGGCAAGTTCGCGCCTGCGGATGTTGCCCGACCCGTCAAGCTCCGGCGCGAGTAGCGTGACGCCGAGAAGCTGCGCGGTGTAGGGCAGGATCCATGGCTGGGCAGCGAGGCCATCGTCGGTAGGCTCGGCGAAGTTGTCGGCGTAACTCTGGGCGATGGTCGCGCGCATAAGATCGAGAAAGTCGCCGCAGCCATTGAGGTAGGCGGCGAGGTCGCCGAGCTCCTCGCTGGTGGGGTTGTCGCGGTAGCGCAGCTCCTCCGGCAGGTGGCGGTAGAGGAGCATGCCAGCGCGGGTCCACGGCGTCGTCATGATGCGGGCTCCGTGGTGATGGAAAGGTCCGCCGCGCCGGCGATGAAGGCGACTTCACCGCGCGCCGGGTAGATGGCGCGGTAGGGGCTGGTGGCAGGGAAGGTCTGGCCGTCTGCGAGCGCGGCTGGGTTTTGCGGCTCAATGCTGACGGTGGCGGTGACCACGCCAGGCACGGCCTCGGCCGCGGCGATGGGCTCTGCGATAAAGAAGGGTTGGCCAAGGCGCCGAACACGGAGCGCGAATGCGGCGAGGAGCGCCGCTTGGGCAGCGTCCTGCACGTCCTCCTCGATGTGCACGTTGGTGTCTACGCGAAGATGGGCGCGCACTCTGACGGGAAGCGGAACGAAGTTTCTGAGTTGGAGCGAGAGGCCGGGCAGGGCCTTCTCGGTGATGGCGTTGCTCAGCGTCGTGGCGAGTGGCGCGGTGAGCGGTGTACCGCCGCTCGGGACAACGGTGAGGCTAACCGAGAGGGCGCGACCTGGCTCAATGATCCGTGTGGCGAGGGCGTCCCAGACGGAAACATGACGCCTCGCAAGGCGGGTGATGTCGGCGAGGGAGACGGCGCGGCCGTTGGCCGCGAGCGCGTTGCCGGCGTTGTCGCGGATCGATTCCACGGGCTCGCGGGCGGCGCCGCCTGCGGTCGCGAACGGCTGGACGATGGCGCCGACGTGGCGGTGTTTCACCTTGGGCTTAGTGAACGTGCCTGGCGGCAGGCCATTGCCCGCCTCACCCGCACCGACGCGGTGCCGCGTGACGCGCAGATTGTTGCGGCCAGAGGGGAGGCGGCGACGGAAGACGATGTCGAGGGTGTCGTCGTCGCGCACCCTCACTGAGTAGGCGTCGGTGCCTTCGGCGGTGGCGTCGGTGAGGTCGGCATAGGCGAAGGGGACCTCGTTGACGCGGATTTCGATGGCGGGGCGGACCCCGGCTTCGGCGAGGCTATCGGCGACCATCGAGACCGATTTGGCGTCGAGCTTGGCGGTCTGGCGGGGTACCGACCCGTTGCCTGACCCCAGAATTTTGGTGCCCTTCTCCTCGCCATGGCCGGTCATGACGACGTTGAGGCGCACGAGGGTGTAGCCAGCGACAAAGCCGTTCAGCGCGGTGGCGTTGGCGGCCAGCTTGATGACGGCGCGGTCCGCCGTCGGGGTGCCGGCGCCGCCGGGGCGTGATTGCACCTCGGTGATGGTGGTGAGGAGCGAGGGGCGTGGCGCGCCAGGTTCTGCTTCGATGATGACGCTGCGGCCGACGCGGATGAGGGGGCCTGCAGCGGGTGACAGTCCGGTCAGCGTGATGGTGCCGTTGGCGGCGAGGATCGCGTTTTGCCCGCGGTCCCATTCCTCCGGACGCAGGCTTGTTTGCATCGGGCCGAGGAAGTCGGTGGTGTGGGGTGCGCCGCCTGGCGGGGCATTGAATGCTATCGTGTATTGGCCGGAGCCGAGGCGGATGCCCTCGACCTTGAGGGCGGCAAGGGTACCGTCGGGCTGTCGGGCCACGAACCAATCGCCATTCTTCAAGCCTTTGGGCGGTTTACCGGCGAACTCGACGGCGTTTTCCGGTTCCGACAGCGCTGTTGTCACGGTCGTGGGCGGCTCCACCAGCGTTGCGGTGCGGAACGGGCTGTCGGTGGCGACAACCCCTGCCGCGCTGGCCCCGCCCGGCGCTCGGTAGCGATAGGCGACCGTGGTGCCGGCGGATTGGCGCACGCCGGTGCGCACATCGGTGCTGGAGTTGAGGATTTCGGTGTCGTCCAGCACCTCGCGGACCACCCCGCCGGAGACGTTGAAGTAGACCTCGTCGTTTCGAGCGGCGGTCTCGAAATAGCCGTCGTCGATGCCTTGCGGGAGCATGGGGCGCATGGCTGCAACGTCGTCGGGCGATGTTCCGTCAGAGAGGGTTAGACCGAGCCGGTTGCCGGTGAGCGTGTTGGCGACGGCGGTGGCGGTGGTTCCGTCGCGCAGCTGCACCTCGACGAGGGAGCCTTCGACCACTTGTCCGGCGCCCGGGAACATGACGATGGCGGTGCCGGCGACAGTTAGCGTGACGGGGAGGCCGCGGCGGGTGGCGGCCGGGCTATACCAGAGGAGGCTGTTGCCTTTCTCGATGGTGCCGCTCGTTTCGAGCCGGACGGTGACGATGTCCTCGTCCTGCAGACGGGTGACCTCCGCGACGGTGGCCGGGGCGGCCGGCGCTGCACCCTCTGCCGGTGCTACGACCGCGACTGCGCCCGGGCTTGGTCCGTCCTCACCGTTCGCGACGAAGCGGTTGGTCGCAGACAGGTCGAGGGGCCGTGCGTTGTAGTCCCAACCCTTTACGCGCGCGGCGTTGAGGTCCGGGTGGGCTTCGATCTCGTCGAGGGTTTCGAAGATCAGTTCGGGACCGCCAGCGGGTGGTTTCGCGGCCATCGGAAGGCCCGGCGGAAGGCGAACCGCGCCGGCCTCGTCGACGAGTTCGAGGGCGACGCTGGTGAACGCGCTGGCGGCCGGTCGCGGGGCGTAGTTCACCATCCGCGCGAGCTTGCGCAGGCTGTCCCACTCGGCGGCGGTGGCGAGTTTGGTTTCGTTGGCGTAGGCGTCAATATGGCCGGTGAGGACGTGGCTGACCCTCGCGAGTGCGCGCAGGATCTCCACCGCGTAGTCGGGGGATTGGGCGTCGTAGTTGTCGGTGAGCCGCGTGTTGCGGCGCCGCTTGCTTTCAGGCGCCACCGCGAGGCCGCGGGCCAATGTCTCCCACTGGAGTGCGTCGAGCGCGTCGCTCGCCTGGCTGCCGGGCGGTGCGGTGTCGTTGGCAAAGAGGCTGAACCAGTAGTCGGCCGCGCGGGTTGGGTCAGCCTCTGGCACGCCGCGCAGATACTGCGTGATCATGGCGGAGCGTAGCCGCTCCAAGAAGACAGCGGCGTTGCCGTCGACGTAGTCGATCCGGGCCATGCCGGAGCGGTTCCAACGGGTGAGGTCGCGCGCCATCAGCCGACCTCCCCACCGGAGACGGTGACTTCGAAGACGCCGCGCTCGGGCGCGCCCGGCTCGTTCTGGCAGATGGCGATTTCGTCCGGCGCGATGGCGA
>CAKZYH010000243.1 GCA_937884725.1 uncultured Paracoccaceae bacterium | reverse complement strand
TTGGCCCATTCGCGCCCGACAGGGTCGCGGCGATGGCGCCGGCGGCCAGGTCCGCGCTCGCAGGTCCAATATCCGACGCATGCGGCCTCACCGCCGTCGACCTGACCGGCGCACACCTTGCCCGGATCGAGACAGAACAGGATGCCACCCACGCCGGCATTATCGCGACAATGCCAGCAGAGGGCGTGGTGCAACTCGCTCGCGCACTCGCAGCCATCGTCTACGCCGATCTTGCCCGGAGGCTTGTGCGCAAGAGCGACAGAGAGCTTTTCCATGCCGTCATCGGCGAGCCCGCGGCCATTGTCGCAATCCGCCGCACGCCCTTCCACTCCGCGCTCGGCGCCCTCGCCCCCGACAACGCATCCATCGCAGACGTGCACCGACCCGATCCGCCTACAACCGCCCCAGGCGGCACCGACTGGGAGCTCCCCACAACAAGCGAAGTGATCGCCGGCGAGCCCCCCATCCTGAGGCACTGTCTCGCGATCATCGCGGCCTGGGTCGCTGCGGTAGAGGCGGAACTTTTCGCGGTTCTTTGCGCGCGCTTCGGCGATTTCGGATCGCTTCCTGACCTCAGCCCGGCGCAGCGCACCGCACTCGGTGGCTTCATCGCACGGCAGCTGGTCCCATGAGCCAAGTCTACCGTCTCAGCGACATCGGTCTTGCCGTCCCGGGTGGCACCCGCGTCATCAAATCTGCCACCGTCGCATCCGTCGACGAGGCCGAAATCATCATCGACGCCGCAAGGGCGAGAGCGGCAGAGATCGTCGCCGAAAGCGAAGCCATCTACGAGGCCCGCCGGATCGAGGGCTACCGTGACGGCCTCGCCGAGGCGGCGCGCGAAACGCTCGCCGAGACCGTCGCCACGCAGGCCGAGCTCGATGCCGCACTCAAGACAATCGAGGGCCGCCTCAGCGCTCTCGTCGTCAATTGCGTCGCAAGCATCTTGGGCGAGGCAGCCGATGTGGACCTTGCCGAAAGCCTCACCCGCACCGCCCTCACAAAGATGCGCCAGGAGGAGCGGGCCCAACTTTTCGTGCCAATGGACCTGGTCGAGCCCATGCGCGCGCGGGTCGACGCCATCCTCGCCACATTCCCCGAGGTGGAGCTCCTCGACGTAGTGGGCGACGCATCGCTCTCCGCCCCCACGGTGGTGCTGCAGTCGGGGCTGGGGCGCGTGCGCTGCAACCTTGACGATACACTCGCCGAACTTGACGCCACCATTCGCGGCGCCCTCGGCGACCTCTCCCCCAGCGAACCCCACCACGGCCCCACCAGTGTCTCCGGCGCCATCGAAGTAAACCCATCCGCGCCGCAGGAGGACACGCCGTGAGCGGTCAGATGACGGCACACAACGGCGCGCAACGCCATGCCGCCGACGACACCGCAAACGCGCTTCTCACAGCGCGGCGGGCGCGGCGGTCAGAAGTCTCCCACCGCCCAGAGAAGTGGCTCGACACCGCCAACGGCCATCTCGTCCGCTTCAACCCGTTCAAGCTGCGCGGCCGGGTGCGCAAGGTGATCGGCACCATCATCCACGCCAGCGCGCCGGACGTGCAGGTGGGCGAGATTGTCGAACTGCGCACCCCAGGTGTGCCCGACGTCTTGATGGCCGAGGTTGTCGGCTTCCTCGCCGACGTCGCGCTGTTGTCGCCTATCGGCGAGCTTTACGGCGTCTCCCCGCGCACCGAAGTGATCCCAACCGGGCGAGTCCAATCCGTGGCAGTGGGAGACGGCCTCCTCGGCCGCGTCCTTGACGGTCTGGGCAACTTCACCGACGGCCGACCGGCCCCCGTCCTCGACACCTACTACCCCATCTACCAGCTGCCCCCCGACCCCATGCGCCGGCGCATCATCGAGGAACCCCTTCCACTCGGCGTGCGCGCAATTGATGGTCTTCTCACATGCGGCGAAGGCCAGCGCATGGGCATTTTCGCAGCTGCCGGCGGGGGCAAGTCGACCCTTCTTGCCATGATGGTCAAAGGCGCCGAGGCCGACGTCATCGTGCTCGCCCTCATCGGCGAGCGCGGCCGCGAAGTACGCGAGTTCATCGAGCATGACTTGGGACCGGAAGGGCTCGCCAAATCGGTGATCGTGGTCGCCACATCCGACAAAAGCCCGATGGAGCGTGCAAAGGCTGCCTTCACAGCAACGTCCATCGCCGAATACTTCCGCGACCAGGGCAAACGCGTTCTCTTCCTTATGGATTCAGTCACCCGCTTTGCCCGCGCACTTCGCGAGATCGGTCTCGCGGCCGGTGAGCCGCCCACCCGCCGCGGCTTCCCGCCATCGGTGTTCGCCAACCTGCCAAAGCTAATGGAGAGGGCCGGGATGAACGAAACCGGCTCCATCACCGCGCTCTACACAGTGCTCGTGGAGGGCGACGACATGAACGAGCCCGTCGCCGACGAAACCCGCTCCATCCTCGACGGGCACATCATCTTGTCCGCCAAACTCGCGCGCGAAAACCACTATCCGGCCATCGATGTCTTGGCGTCGAAATCGCGCGTGATGGGCAAGGTCACCGAGGCGCAGCACCAGGAATCCGCCGGCGCCGTCAACGAGCTCCTCGCCGCCTATCAGGAGGTCGAGCTTCTGGTCAAAATCGGCGAGTACCAGAAGGGCAGCGACCCGCGCGCCGATCGCGCCATCGCCAAGCTGGACGACATCCGCGCCTTCCTGCGCCAGCGCACCGACGAACTGACCCCGTTCGAGGACACCCTCACCCTCCTGTCGCAAACGGCGAGGTAGCGTGATGGACCAACGCCTGCGCCAGTTCACCGTCCTCACCAAGGTCAAAACGCTACGCGAAGAAAAGGCGCTCGACGCTTTGCAAGCAGCGCGCCGGGCACTCAGCACCGCTGAGGCACGCCACGCCACACTGGAGCGCGAGGTGGAGACGAGCCGAGCAAGCCTGCCGCAACGCATTGAGGCGGTCTACGCGGAGGTCATTGGCAGCGTCGTCGACCAAGATGCGCTGACCGCCGTGCAGCAACGCGCAAGCGGGCTGGAGCGCGAGCACCTCCTGCTCACCGACCGGTGCGACCGGGCGGCCCACGTCGTGGAGACGCGCCGGCAGGCAGTGCAAGCGGCGGGAAACACCTACCGGCTGGCGCAGCGCAACCGCGAAAAGTTCGACGGGCTCTTGAGCGACATGGTCCTCGACGCCGCCAACGACGCGGCGGCGCGCCAAGAGATCGAAGTCGAGGATCTGTTTAGTTCGCCACGGTCAGTTGTGAGGGAGGCCTCGTGATGAGCGGGATCGACGGACCAATGCACCGGCCACAGCCGCCCGTCCGCAACGAGGGTGATGTGGTCAGCCTCCGCAAGAGCGCTGAAGACCGCTCGTCCTTGGACAAGGACCGCACCGGCGCGGGTGGGCGGGAACGGCCGGGTGGTGAACTGGGACGCGAGCGCAACAATCAGAATGCGACAGCCCAGCGCGAGGCCTTCCACGCCGCCATCGCAAAGACCATTGCAGCTCCCCCGCCGGACCGACAGACCGCTCAGAGCGGCGAGAAGGCAGGGTCCGACACCACCGAGCTTGCGCTCATCCTCCCGTCGGCAAACAACACCGCGTCCACGCACGGCGCAGCCCCGGCGGCCAGCACCTCCCCCGCCGTCACGGCAGAGCGCGTGGCAGCGCTTGAAGCGCTCGCACTGCGGATCGAGGGCGAACTCGACGTTGCGCTGCGCGTGTCCACCCGCACGCTCGGCGGCGGTTTAGAAGTTCGCCTCGCCTTGGACAGCGCCAAGCTTGGCTTTTCGGGGGTCAACGTCACCATGCGCGGTGGCGAGCTATCGGTCCAACTGCTGGCGGCAGCGAACGTGAGCGACCAAGCACTCGCCGCAAGCGCCCAAGCCTTGGCGGCCAGCCTGTCGAACCGCTTTCCGCAGCGCGTCATTCGCGTGGAGCGCATCCCTGGCGCAGACACGGATGAGCCGGCCGAAACGCCCACAATTGCCAACATTCTCGCCCGCCGATGCTGACCAGCGACCGCCAAGAGGACGGCCAGTCGCCAGACGCAGAACCCGCAACGCATGCGGCAGATGCAGCGGCTCGCCCCGTCACCCTGCCGCGCGTCGCCCTGCGTGCCGGTGAGCGTGCGGCGTGGAACGCGCTCGCCTCGCATCAGGATACGCCAATCGGCTTTGGCGACCTGACGGTCACCTTCACCTTCGCCGCCCTCCCCGACGGACGCACGCAAGCGCTTGTCACCCGCGGCACCCATGGTCCGCTGCGCGTCGCAATCACCGACTTCCCGGTCGCCGACCTCTTCGGAGAAACCTTCGACGCCGGGCAGGTCAGCAACCTTCCAGACGCGCTACGCGAGGCAGTAAGCCGCGCCATGTTCACGGCGCTCGCGGACGTGCTCCCCGGCGGTCTCGGGTCAGCGCTGACGGTGGATCTCGTCGACGGCGCGGCCGAGCAGCCGCAAGAGGTCGCCGCCAGTATCAAGATCGAAGGCGCCTTCAGTGCCCCTGCGCGCTTCCTCATCGCTGGGTCGCCCTCGGCTCTTCTTGCGATCCTGGGTGTGGGCGAACTCGCGGCCTTGGCGCGCCATCCGCAGCTCGCCGCATCCATTCCCGTGCAGGCGGCCCTCTCCCTCGGCAGCACAGACTTCACGCTAACAGAAGTGCGGGACCTTTCGCCGGGCGACATCGTCATTTGTCCGGTCGGCGCGCGCAAAGACGCGATCCAACTGCGCCTCGCGGGCCGCATCAAACCGCTCACCCGCAGCGGCGCCGGCTGGACCATAGGAGCCGAACGCATGGACGATCCCACACCCCCTCAAGGATCCGCAGCGCCGCTCAGCCTCCAGGACTTGCCGGTCCGCCTGGAGTTTCATCTGGGCGACATCACCCTGCCGCTATCCGCGGTTGAAACGCTGACCGAGCAGGCAGTTCTGCCGCTTGATGCGGTCGCAATCGACGGTGTGCCTGTGACGATCCGGGCAAACGGCACCACCATTGCCGAAGGTGACCTCGTCCAGCTTGACGATCGCCTCGGCGTCCGTCTGACCCGCGTAGGCGTCCGCGCCATTGAGACTGCGGTCGATGCACCGCCCGCCCTCCGGTCGGACGATGCGCCGTGATTGACCCGCTCAACCTCATCCTCGTCCTGGCGGGGGCGGCGATCCTGCCCTTCATCGCCATCGTCGCGACCAGCTACATCAAGATTTCCGTGGTCTTCCTCCTCCTGCGCAACGCGCTCGGCATTCAACAAATCCCGCCCAACTCAGCGCTCAACGCCCTCGCTATCATTCTGTCGGCCTACATCATGGCGCCAATTCTGATCGAAACCGCGACAATTCTTGCGGCGGGCAACTACAGTTTCGACAGCGTTGAAAGCGTACAGGCGGCCTTCAACGACAGTAAAGGGCCGCTCATCTCATGGCTGGAGCGGCACGCCGACGAGCGCGAACGGACCTACTTTCTGGAGGCCGCGCGCGAGTTGTGGCCCCCAACAATGCAGGGCCTTCTCACCCCCGATTCCATCGCAGTGCTGCTTCCGGCCTTCACCGTCAGCCAGCTGCGCGAAGCGTTCGAGATCGGCTTTCTCCTCTACCTGCCGTTCATCGCCATCGATCTCATCGTCTCCAACATCTTGCTGGCCATGGGCATGATGATGGTCTCGCCTCTCACCATCTCGCTGCCATTCAAGCTCTTCCTGTTCGTGATGGTCGACGGGTGGTCCCGGCTCATCCTCGGCCTGATCACGACCTATGCCTGAGGCAGGAAGGGGGCAGCTGTGAGCGCGGATGACGCCATCTACCAGATCACCGAGGCGATGGTTCTGGTCCTCCTGCTATCGATGCCGCCGATCATCGTGGCCTCAGTGGTGGGCATCGTCGTCAGCCTGTTGCAGGCGCTCACCCAGGTCCAAGAACAGACGCTGCCGTTCGCCCTGAAACTCATCGCGGTGGCCATCACCCTTGCCGCCATGGCAAGCCTTCTGGGCGGCGAGCTCCTCACCTACACCACGGGGCTCTTCACCGAATTTCCGCGGATCGTGCGCTAGCGATGGATTTCTCTGCGGTCCTCGCCCTTTATGAGGACGCAAAGCCGTTCCTTGTCGCCGTCCTCATCTCGCTGGTGCGGCCTTACGCGTTCATCACCTACTCCCAGCTCTTGGCGCCGAGCGCAGTGCCGCGCATGGCCCGGACGGCGGCCATTTTGGTCATCACGATCCCTTTGGTGCCAATCAACATCGCGTTCGCGGCCGAGTTCGATATGGGCGTTGTGAGCCTGGTAATCTTGTTCGCGAAAGAATTCGCGATCGGTTTCATCATGGGATACTTGGTGTCTTGGGTGTTCTGGGCGATCCAATCCGTCGGGGCGTTCATCGACAACCAACGCGGGGCGGCGATTGCCGCTTCGGTCGACCCGCTGCTAGGGCACGAGACGAGCCCGCTTGGCATCTTATTCAGCCAAGCATTCGTGACGTATTTCTTCGCCTCCGGCGGCTTTCTCCTCATGCTCAGCCTCCTCTACGAAAGCTTTTCTTTCTGGCCCATTGCCCGCGGTGTACCGCTTCTCATCGACGAGTTTCCGGCCATGATGCTGGAGGTGTTCGACACCGGCTTCAGACTGATGTTCGTCCTCGCCGCGCCGGTGATCGCGATCATGTTCCTCGCCGAATTCGCGCTTGCCATCGTCAGCCGGTTCGCACCGCAGCTTCAGGTCTTCATCTTGGCGATGCCCATCAAGTCCGGCATCGCGATCTTCATCTTGATCTTCTATATTGGCACACTCTTCGACGTGGCACGCCAGCACACGCTCGAGCTGCCATCGTTGCTCAATCAGTTCTATTCGATCCTTGAAACAGGCAGCGACATCCTGGAGCGCTTTGACTTCCGCGATGGTGCCGTCACGCCAGCCCCGCCCGACGGCGACCCCGGCCCGGGCGATCCCCTCACCGACGAGCCCGGTCCATGAGCGGCAATCCGACCGGCGAGAAAACCGAGCTACCGACCCCAAAGAAGCTGCGCGACGCGCGCAAGAAGGGCCAGGTCGCCCGCAGCCAGGAGGTGGTGACCACTGTCTCCTTGTTCGCCGTCATCGCCCTCATGGTCGCCACAGGCCGTTTTGCCTTCCAGAAGCTGGTTGAAACCCTCGATGCGGTCGCGCTGATGGCACAAGATCCAAGCCACACGCGGATGATCGAGGGGGTCAACGCGATGGTCGAAGCGGGCCTCGCGATCCTTCTGCCCATCCTCGGCGTCACCATCTTTGCCGGCATCGCCGCAAACTACCTCCAAATCGGCTCGTTATTCTCGTTCGAGACTGTGAAGCCAAAACTGGAGAACATCTCGCCATCAAAAGGCATGAAGCGCGTCTTCTCGATGAAGCAACTCGTCGAGGTTCTGAAGTCGGTGGTGAAAATCGTCTTCTTATCGGTGCTGCTTTACTTCGTGGTTCGCGCGGCCATCGGGCCGTTCATCGTCTCGGTCAGCTGCGGCATGGCGTGCATCGCCCCGGTGACCGTGCGCATGGTGCTCCTCATCCTGGCGCTCTCGGCTTTCGCGTTCGTTGTCGTGGCAGTGGCCGACTTTGTGTTCCAGAAACACGTCCACATTAAAGGCCTCAAGATGACGAAGGAGGAAGTAAAGCGCGAATACAAAGAAAGCGAAGGCGACCCCATCATCAAAGGTCAACGCAAGCAATTCGCGCAGGAACT